>NZ_JAKUKD010000020.1:0-55862 GCF_024197625.1 Shewanella sp. KJ2020
GCAATATACAACGATATGAGACCGCATCTGAGTTTGAATATGGCAACCCCTAATCAGGTGCACAATAGAAAAGGCCAGCTACTGGAGCTGGCCTAAAAACTGTCAACCTATCTTAGGACGGGACATAAATTTATCTAAATCTCGGTAGAACCGCCTGAAAAATGTAAGCCCTCGTAGGGGTTATTTTGCTGCTCTTCCTTCGCTTCATGGTACAAACCTATCGTAAAGATAGAGCCTTTGCCCAATATAGAGCTCACTTCGATAGTGCCACCAATTCGCTTAATAATACCGTAGCTCAGGGAAAGCCCTAGGCCAGTTCCATCTTTGCGTGTGGTGTAAAATGGATCGAAAATCCGCCCAAGTTGTTCAGGTGCAATCCCAGAACCTTCATCCTCCACTTCGATTTTGACGCCAATCGGCACATCCTGCTGCAGCCAGTTATAGGTCCGCACCCAGATGCGGCCCTTGCCATCCATAGCATGTGCCGCGTTTACGACTAAGTTAATCAATACCTGCAGTAATTGCGGCCGATTAACCTGCACATGGCAAGTGGCATTGAGTTCAGTGATAAGTACAACTTCTTGTTTTTGAATAGAATGTCGTACTAACACAAGCATCTCTTCAATAATAGGCGTAATAGGATGCATCTCCAGCGGCGCATTGAATTCACCTGGGCGGCTGTATTGCAATAGGCTGCGGATAATAGTGCTTATCCTTCCAACCTGTTGAATAACTAGATCTATTTCCTCTTTTACCACTTCGGCATTATCACCAAGCTCATAGCGTAGTAGCTCCATATTGCCGAGGATAACGGCGGTAGGATTATTAATTTCATGGGCGATACCGGCTGTCAGTTCACCTAGGGCGGTGAGCTTCTCGTTGGTGACTAGCTGTTGACGGGTTTCGTTGAGTAGCGCCACGTTCCGTTGCAGCTCTAGGGTCTTATCCTGCAAGCTGCGGGTGCGCTCCTCGACTTTCATTTCAAGCTGCTCCGCCGCCGCTTGGATCTGCGCATTACGCCGCTGTAACAGGTCAAGCATGCTGTCAAACTGCTCCGCTAAATTAGAGAGCTCGTTATCCCTATCTAACCCTAGGGCACCGATACGAATATTACGGCCGGACTGCACCGCTTGCACCACGTGGTGAATACGTTCTATCGGTTGCAGCAGACTGTAAGCACCGCGGTAAACCAACAGGCCAGATACCAGCAGCACTAACATCAAAATCGTACCTAACTCAATAATATTAAGCAGATAATTATGGATAAAAGGCGACTCAGAAAACCCAGTGTAGATCATACCTACCCGCTGACCTCGAATATCCTCTAAGGGCGCATAGGCAGAGATAAACCAATCATTAAACACAAACGCTCTATCGACCCATAAGTCACCCTGAGCTAATACTTTCTCACGCACTTCCTCAGACACTAAACTCCCCAACGCGCGCCCCTGCGTCTCGGTCCCCTTTGGATAAAAGTGCAAGGGTACGTTAGTTGAGATGCGAATATTGTCTAAGAAAATGGTGACTGTGCCGATCGAGCGCTCGGGCAGCGTCCCTTTGTCATACACCAGATCACGAATATGATCGACTATCCGGGTGTCGCGGTTAAATAAAATGCCGCCGTCGAGATACCAGGCCACTTTACCCTCGGCATCGGGCACGGGTAACAGGCTACGGCTGAGTAAGCCTCGATCTTCCACTGCCTTGCTCGGGCTCTGTGCCCTTAATGTCGCCACAATGGGAATACTGGCAGTGACAGCTAACTCAGGATCGATGCGCGCTAAGCGTTCTGGCGATAACACCATCAGCCCAGAGTACGGCAACAAGCCTCCCATCTTAGGCAATATCTGCCGTAGATCCGGGTCAGCCGCCGCTTCATCTACACTGACTAAACGCAAATAATCGAGATTGAGCAGCATTTTCTGCTCGTGCAGGAAGGCATCGATACTCGCCCTATGGGCCAAGGCTCCCCCTAAGATGGGTCGAAAGTCATTCTGAAAGGTCCACGACGTCATCACCCGTTCAAGCTGTTTTTCTTGGCGGACTTGCACTTGCTGCAGGGTATTTTCGGCCACAGCGAGATCGGCCTTTACCTTCATAAACAGCTGTTTACCTGTGTAGCTGATATTCCAGTAGATAGTGATAAACACTAAACTCACTAAGGTCAGCAGAATAGGCAGTAAAGTCAGGATTAATATGCGATAACGCACCTTGGCCTGCATTTGCTGCCAACTGACACCAAAAAAGTGAGTAAAAAATGACACCCTAAGACTCCTGTTCGCCGCTGAAGTCAAACCACTCTTTATATTTGCGATCTAAGGTCTTACGGGATACGCCTAGGTCACGTGCAGCGGCTGATTTATTACCAGAGTGCAGGTCGACAACACTAGTAACATGATGTTTTTCAACATCTTTCAATGGCCAATCTAGGGGATAACCCTGGGACGATAAGGACTCGCTCTTAATCTGCTGTTTCCAATATTCCGCCGGGGGCTTGCCGAGTAAAATACAGCGCTCAATCATATTTCGCAGCTCACGGATATTTCCTGGCCACTCATGCTGTTGTAATTTCACCATATCCTCATGGCTCCACACGACTTCCCTCACGCCCAAATCGGCGGCCAATTGCCGAGTAAAATGATGGGTCAGCTCCACTACATCCTCAGGGCGCTCGCGCAGGGGAGGAATTAAAATATCCAGCACATTCAAGCGGTAATATAAATCACGGCGGAAATTTCCCGCTTCGACTTCCTCGACAAGTGTACGGTTGGTCGCGGCAATCACGCGGACATCAATATTGACTTCCTTCTCGCTGCCCACGGGCCGAATCGCCTTCTGCTCCAATACTCGGAGTAGAGCCGTTTGCATTTTCAGTGGCATCTCGCCAATTTCATCGAGGAAAATCGTGCCACCGGAGGCAAAACTAAATAGCCCCTCACGATTGCCTTTCGCCCCGGTAAATGCCCCCGCCGTATGGCCAAATAACTCGCTCTCGAGTAACTCTGGGGCGATGGAGCCACAATTGACGGGCACAAATGGTCCCTGACGGCCACTGAGTAAATGCAGTTGTCTTGCGACCAATTCTTTACCCGTACCGGATTCACCCTGAATGAGCACGACGGCATTGGTCGGCGCCACCCGCTCGATAATATGTTTGACCGATTTCATGGCCTCGCTGCTGCCAATAATGGTCGAGGAATAACCGATAGAGACCTCGCGACGCAGCATCAGATTTTCACGCTTAAGCAAACGGCGCTCGATACAACGGTCAACCGCTGACATCATCTGCTCAAGGTGGAAAGGCTTCATAATAAAATCAGAAGCCCCGGCACGAAGGGCGGTAATCGCCACTTCCATATCCGCATAACCCGTCATAAAAATAATATCCGAACGGCGTCCCTGCTCATCTAAGGCTTCATGCCATTCGATCCCAGAGCGGCCCGGTAGACGAATATCGACAATCAATAGGTCAAAGTGGCACCGACTACGCAACTGCTCCGCATCTTCAATGCTGCCAGCGGTTTCAACTAAGGCGAATTTCTTAGACAATGCCTTATTTAAAAAACTACGCATTCCGGGCTCATCGTCGACGATAAGCACTGAAACTGCTGAAGGAAGGGGCTTGAGGTTGTTATCTATCTGGCTCATAGTGATCACTTCTGGACATTTTGACTCAATTGCGAGCAATTCTAGCATTGAAACTCGGTTAATAGGTCACTATGAACCATGAGAAGCGTGCGCTGAGACAATTTGTCTGCAGACTATTTGTTGAGCCTGAGATCAAGCTCACAGTTTAGATCAGCCTGTGAAGGGAAAAGGGCAATTATCGGCTTGGCATCTAAATTGCTTTCAATCGAACGCATTACAATTTACCCCTCCGCTCAGTAGGCATTTGAGTCGGAACCCTATTTTTCGCCAAGGAGTATCCATGCTAAACATGAAATCCCATATGAAATCATTACTGAGCCTAGTTATTGCGGCCAGCATGCTCACCGTATTACCCGCTCAATCTGCTGAAGTTATTAAACTAGCAACCACCACAAGTACCGAAAACTCAGGTTTGTTACAAGAACTCCTGCCTAAGTTCGAGAGTGAATCGGGTTATAAAGTCCAAGTTATCGCCACGGGTACAGGTAAAGCCCTGAAACTGGGTGAGCAAGGTGATGTGGATCTCGTGATGACCCATGCCCCAAGTGCCGAGGCAAAATTTGTTGCCGATGGTTTTGGTGTTGAGCCCCGTGGCATCATGGAAAACGATTTCGTTGTCTTAGGTCCTAAAAACGACCCAGCAAAACTACGTGACAGCAAAACCGCCGAAGAAGCTTTTACAAAAATCGCCAAATCAGGTTTACCTTTCGTTTCCCGTGGTGACAACTCTGGCACCCATATCAAAGAGTTAGAAGTATGGAAAGCTGCGGGTGTGACGCCCGATTTCAAAGGTTATACCTCGGTAGGCCAAGGTATGGGTAAAACCCTGCTGATGGCAAATGAGTTACAAGGTTATACCCTAGCGGATCGTGGCACATTTGTGGCTTACAAGACTAAGCTAGATATGAGCGTGGATTTCGATGGTGGCAAAACCCTAGCCAATCCATACCAAGTTATCCTTATCAACCCTGCTAAATATCCAGATCTGAACCACAAGGGCGCTAAAGCGTTCAGCGATTGGTTAATCAGCAAGGAAGGCCAAAGCATGATCAACAACTTCAAAGTTGAAGGTGAGCAACTGTTCAAGGCAACCTATAGCGAATGAACGACGGCTGGCTAGCACTGTTACAGCAGGCGTTGAGCCTGCTGTTTTCATTGGACCCCGACGTTTGGTCCATCATCTATGTTTCGTTTGCCGTTTCTTTCGCGGCGCTGTTAATCACCTTAGTCCCCTCTATGGTGCTCGGTTTTGTACTCGCCTTTGCGCCCTTTCGTGGCAAATGGTTCGTCACTAACTTAGTCCAAACACTGCAATCTATCCCTACTGTGGTAATAGGTTTGCTGGTGTATTTGCTCCTAACCCGCAATGGCCCGCTGGGGGACTTAAAGTGGTTATTCACCCAAGAAGGCATGATCCTCGGGCAAATGTTGATCTGCGCGCCAGTGCTGATCGCCATGAGCCAAGCGGCCTTTACCAGCGTCGATCGCCGGGCATGGGAAACCTCACGCACCTTAGGCGCCTCCTGGGGTCGAGCCGTGTGGACAGTATGCCGAGAACTGCGAATGCCCCTACTCTTGGCCATTGTCGCCGCCTTTAGTCGTATTCTGACCGAAGTGGGCTGTTCTATGATGGTTGGCGGCAATATTTTAAACCTGACCCGTAATATTCCCACCGCCATCGCGCTGGAAACCAGCAAAGGTGATTTTGCTCAAGCAATCGCCCTTGGACTCGTGCTGCTTATCTTGGCCTTGATCCTTAACTTTGCTTTAGGTAGTTTACGGGGCAAAGCTATGCCAAGGAGCCATTAACCTATGACTCAGGTAAAACTCACCGCCCGAGACTTGGAAATGTCATTTGGCTCACGCCTACTCTTTCAAGCCGAATTACTCGAATTGTGTCAGGGAGATGTGATTTATCTTCAGGGTGATAATGGATCGGGTAAATCCACCCTAATGAAAATTCTGGCCGGATTAATACGGCCCACCAAGGGAAATATCGAGGCCGTCGGTTTTGCCTCTGACGCGTGGTGGCAGCGTAATCACCTGCTAGGTAAGGCTGTTTATCTGCATCAGCACCCTTATTTATTCGATGGCACAGTAGAGTACAACCTTAACTATGGCCTCAGTTTCAGCACTGAAGCTAAGGCCAAGGCAAAACAACGCACGGCGCAAGCCATTGAGATGGCTCAGTTAGGTTCGCTATTACACGCCAGAGCAAGCAACTTATCCGGCGGCGAAAGGCAACGCCTCGCCATTGCACGCGCTTGGATACTGCAACCTAAACTCCTGATGCTCGATGAGCCGACCTCCAATATGGACAAGGATTCCCAAGCGCTGGTATTGCAGATGATCCAACAATTAAAACAAGAAGGCACAGGCATGCTGCTCAGCAGTCACCAAAATTGCGCATTAACCGCCATCTGCAAACAACAATGGCACATAGAAGGCGAGCGAGTGCTAATCTCATCTCAATCCGTACAAACAGCTCCAGTTGAGGGATCCTTATATGTCGTTGCGAATTGATGCTGTGATCCTCGCCGGTGGCATGGCACGTCGTATGGGCGGGGACGATAAAGGTTTAGTCGAATTAAATGGCAAGACCATGATTGAACACACGATTGACAGGATAAAACCTCAGGTTAAGGAGATCCTGATCAACGCAAATCGCAATCAAACACGGTATGCTGAGTTTGGTTTTAAGGTGATAAGCGATGAGCATACAGGTTTTCTCGGCCCCCTTGCGGGCATGATTAGCGCTATGGGCCAGACCGAGGCAGACTATTTATTAGTCGTGCCCTGCGACTGCCCACTACTGCCATTGGATCTTGTGCCACGGATGTTGGCAGCGATTAAGACGGAAGATGCGGAGATCGCGGTTGCCAGTGACGGTGAATATGAACAACCCGTCGTCTTACTGTTAAAACCTTGCTTACGTGACTCGATGAAAGCTTTTCTCGAGGCGGGTGAGCGTAAAGTGGACTTTTGGTATGCCAAGCATCACTTTGTCGTTGAATCTTTCGCCGACCAGGCCAACGCCTTTGTGAATGTGAATACGCCGGAACAAAAACAACGACTGGCGGCGGACATAACTAAAAGCTAAAGCCCCCATAACCCAAATTAGAGGTGCAAATGAGTAACCCCTTCGTCAATCCGCTCGCTATTCCCGTTCTCGGATTTTGTGCCTATAGCGGCACGGGGAAAACCACCTTACTCAAGCAGTTAATCCCCGAATTAAACCAACGGGGGCTACGTTTAGCCGTCATCAAACATGCCCACCATAACTTCGATGTGGATATTCCCGGTAAAGACAGTTATGAAATGCGTAAGGCCGGCGCACGGCAGATGCTGGTCGCCTCCCATGTACGTTGGGCACTGATGACCGAAGATGCGCGCGATGGCGACCCAGAACTCGTTCACCTGCTAAAACAAATCGAGGCCGATAAAGTCGATATCGTCCTCGTCGAAGGCTTTAAGAAGCTCGCATTACCTAAAATCGAATTACACCGCGCCGCCCACGGCAAACCTTTTATCTACACCCAAGATGACAATATTCTCGCCATCGCCTGTTGCGATGACACTCAGTTGCCGAGCGAGCTGCGCCGACTCGATCTGAACAATGTCAGCCAAATTGCCGACTTTGTGATGGAATATACCCACAACTGGCAAGCGTCCAGTATCAAGCTGCCGATCAACACTGTGGATGCCTGTGAAATAGGCAATGATAAAAATCTCACAGTGAGCCAAGGGTTAGCACAGATTTTGTCCCATGTGTCCCCAGTTGCAGAGGTTGAAGCCCTTGACTTAGACGCCTTAGATCACCGCGTACTCGCCAGCGACAGCATTTCTCCCGTCGACGTACCGCAACAAACTAACTCGGCAATGGACGGTTACGCCTTTATTTATCAAGACCCTATGCCAGCAAGCCTTAAACTTGTCGGTGAAGTGCTTGCCGGCCATCACTATGCTGGCACGCTCAAGGTCGGTGAAACAGTGCGGATCATGACGGGCGCTCCTGTGCCCGCAGGCGCCGATACAGTCCAACCCAGAGAGCTTGCCCAAGAGGTCGATGGTCTTGTGAGCCTGCAGGGCCATATTGAACTAGGTCAGCATGTTCGCCTCGCGGGGGAAGATATCGCCAAGGGGCAAGTTGCACTCGCAAAAGCCACCCGCCTAGGCGCCGCAGAGCAAGGTTTACTCGCCTCCCTAGGTCTCAATAGTGTCAGTGTCTATCGTCGCCCCACGGTTGCCGTGTTCTCTACTGGCGATGAAGTGAGCCAACCCGGCGATGAGCTAAAGGCTAACTGCATTTATGATTCAAATCGCTTTACTATCAAGGCGATGGCAAAGCGCTTAGGCTGTGAAGTCATAGATTTAGGCATCATTGAAGATTCAGAAGCCGCCCTCGAAGCCACCCTTGCACAGGCAGCAACCCAGGCCGATGTGGTAATTAGCTCAGGCGGAGTATCCGTGGGGGATGCCGATTATATTAAGACTGTGCTTGCCCGCCTTGGCAATATCGATTTCTGGCGGATCAATATGCGTCCAGGCCGTCCGCTCGCCTTTGGTAAAATTGGGGAAACGCTGTTCTTCGGTCTGCCGGGCAATCCCGTGGCCGTTATGGTGTCTTTCCTGCAATTTGTACAACCAGCGCTGCGTAAACTAGGTGGTGAACTAAATTGGCAAGCGCCATTATTCCCGGCCATCACAGATGAAACGCTGCGAAGCCGCCAAGGCCGTACCGAGTTTATGCGCGGTATTTATCACCTAGGCAAGGACGGACGCCTACACGTGAGCAGCACAGGCAACCAAGGTTCAGGCATGTTAAGTTCCATGGTCACAGGGAATTGCCTGATCATCATTGGCGATGAGGCTGAAGTAGTGAATACAGGTGAAACCGTGTTTATTCAACCCTTTGCGGATTTGCTTTAGGAGCCAGTGAGCACCTATGAGTTTACTAGTAGATCCCTTTGGCCGCCGGGTCGAATATTTAAGGCTTTCGGTCACTGACCGCTGCGACTTTCGCTGTGTTTATTGCATGACCGAAGATCCCTGTTTTCTGCCTAGGGACCAAGTGCTGCACCTCGAAGAATTAGCTTGGATTGCCCAAGCCTTTACCGAGCTAGGCGTAACAAAAATCCGCCTAACCGGTGGCGAGCCTTTAGTGCGCACCGATTGCGATCAACTTGTCAGCCTGCTCGGCAAACTTCCTGGACTTAAGGATTTGTCCATGACAACGAACGGCTCGAGGCTGACTAAGCTTGCCAAGCCTATGTTCGATGCGGGATTAACCCGCCTCAATATCAGCCTAGACACATTAAATCCCACGCTTTTTACCCAGTTAACCCGCAACGGTAAGCTCGAGCGAGTTATCGAAGGTATCGATGCTGCCATCGCCGCAGGCTTTGGGCGCATTAAGATAAATGCCGTTATTTTAAAACAGCAAAATGATAATGAAGTTATTGATCTTGTGGATTTTTGCCGCGAGCGGAACTTAGATATCGCCTTTATCGAAGAAATGCCCCTCGGCGAAATCGATGAACGTAAGCGCGCCCGCCACTGCAGCAGTGATGAAGTCAAAGCCATGATAGAAACGCGCTATCCACTCAAACTCTCCGATAAGCGCACCGGCGGCCCAGCGCGATATTACACTATGGCCGATAGCCCAATCCATATCGGTTTTATCTCGCCCCATAGTCACAACTTTTGCCATGAGTGTAATCGAGTGCGAGTCACAGTGGAGGGACAGTTATTACTCTGCCTTGGTAATGAGCACTCTGTTGATTTGAAAAGTATTGTGAGAGAGTCTCCAGGGGATATCGAGAGGCTTAAAGCCGCCATTCTTGCTGGCATTAACCTTAAGCCCAAACAACATGAGTTCGATCATAACGCGGTGCAAATTCTACGCTTTATGAATGCAACGGGCGGCTAACCCACAGAGTTCAACACACTAGCAGGACTAGCATCTCACTTTGGGCGTGATAAACTCGGGTATTATCCCCTACTCGTTGTCGTGCATTATCATGGCCCTAACTCGCAAACAGTGGAATAACATCATCATTTTCGCCTGCGTCTTTATGGTGGCAGTGCTCACTTTTATGGATAGAAAAACCCAAAATATCCCCAGTGATGCAAAACGCCTGTTTGACGACCATGCCCCGCTTGCGCAGTTGCAACTCGATGGCTTGTGGCTACATAAGCAAACCACACAATGGGAGTGCGATACTAAAATACTCAACTGCGATGAATGGGCAAATGCATGGCAAACGGTACTGATATCCCCTTTAGCGAAAGCACCACAATCAGCAGATAAACCACAGGAATTAGTGATTCAGATCGCCGATATTGCCGATCCGCAACTGTGGTTTTATTTCCCTATTGAGGGCGCCTTAAAATCTCCCGCGGGTAATTGGTACTTAGTGCCACCAAGTTTACGCGCCAAACTACAACCTATCATAGATGCCAAACCCGCGGCTTAATGCGGTCAATTTGACTTAAGATAAGAAAGAATCCATGCCGGAATTACCAGAAGTTGAAGTCACCCGTCAGGGTATTGCACCCTTCCTTGTCGAGCAAACCGTGGTTGATCTTGTGATCCGCAATGGCTCGCTACGCTGGCCCGTACCTGACATCGCCAAACAAATTATCGGCCAAGTGATACGTCAAGTGCGTCGCCGAGCTAAGTACCTGTTAATCGACACAGATGCGGGCACTAGCATAGTGCATTTAGGCATGTCGGGCAGTTTGCGAATTCTGCCCCACGACACCCCAGTAGAAAAGCATGACCATATCGACCTAGTCCTCGCCAATGGCCGCATTTTACGCTTTAACGATCCGCGACGTTTTGGTGCTTGGCTCTGGTGTGAACTCCCGGAAGAAGCCCATCCATTACTGGCAAAACTCGGCCCAGAGCCACTGACCAATGCCTTTAATGTCAATCAATTAGCCACAGCTTTAGCGGGTAAGAAAAAGGCCATTAAGCTCTGTTTGATGGATAACCACATAGTCGTCGGAGTGGGCAATATTTATGCTAACGAAGCCCTCTTTGCCGCGGGGATTCACCCCGAAGCCGAAGCAGGTAAAATCGATATCGAGCGTTTGACCGTTTTAGTTGCCGAAGTGAAGCAAATCCTCGCCCATGCCATTAAACAGGGCGGCACTACACTGAAAGACTTTACCAATGCCGATGGCAAACCCGGCTACTTCGCCCAAAAACTGCATGTGTATGGCCGCGGCGGTGAAACCTGCACAAGCTGCGGTAACCTACTGAGTGAAATCCGTTTAGGCCAGCGCACTACGGTCTTTTGTGGAATTTGTCAGACGCGCTAGGCATAGTTCTCACAGCCATAAAAATGCCTGCAACTTGCAGGCATTTTACGTTTATTCCTTTAACCAACGCCCAGGATGATCGGTAAAGTAACGATATTCCCGCGCTGGCGATGCACACTCTGGCGTCATTTCCGAGGCCGAGAGCAAGATCCACTCATCACGGTGGGCAATGCCCATGCTCTTGCCACCTTTAATATTGAAACAACTCAGTTTTGCCCCGCTTGGGACTAATAGATAACGCTGTTTATTTTCCTGCATCCATTGCCATGCATTGCGCTCTTGCTCTTCAACGGGGGCCAAATAACTAAAGTGCGTGACACTCATGGGCGAGAACAAAATAAACTGCTCTTTAAAGTTCACTAGGCCTAATTCGGCATCTTCACCAATCACCTCAGCGGTATGCAACATCAAACTCCTTGGGGTACGCATCTCGTCGAGCATAGCGTATCCCCAAGTACTGACGAGCACCCAACCTAGGGCAGAGACAATACCTACCTTCACTAGGGCAAATTGTTTGCGCCCGAGCCAAAGCAGTAAAAACCACAAAAGACCAAGCAAGATAAACAAGTAACCAATACCTGTTAAATCATCGGTATAGTCGGCAAGGGCTTTGACTAATGCGGGATGATGAATCAATGCCAGCCCCCCCGCCAACAACACTACCCCGCCTAAAAACCACAGCGCGCCACTCACAAGTTTTTCAAACCAAACCTTAGGTGAAACCCCAGTTAATACGGCAGAAGCCGCAAGGGCTAACATAGGTAATGCGGGCAGAATATACACATTGCGCTTACCCGGGCTAATGCTAAAAAACAGCACCACCAGTGCCACCCAAATCAGTAAAATCGCAATCTTAGGATCGGCCCTAACCTTCTGTACCCATAGCTTCCAGTAAGCGACCACCAGCAGAGAAATCGGGAACCACATCCACGGAATAACACTTAAGATGAAGAAATACCAAGGCTTAATATGATGCCAAGCGTTGACGTAACGCTCACCGGTTTGCTTAAACAGAATATTGTTTTGGTAGGCGACCAGCTCAGGCATGCCGTGGGCTTGCACCGTTAGCACCATAGGTACTAACCAGCAGGCGATCACGGCGAGCATAGCTAAAGGTCCCGCAAGACATAGCCAAGTCAAACGCCCTTGAAAACGGCTTCTATCTTTAACGGCATAAATACCGATAGGAACTAACATCAGCAGCGGTAAAAATCCCACGCCTTTAGTGATAACGCCCAGCCCCATAAAACCCCAGCCAATAAAATACCAGCGCCACTGGGGGCCGAGCATAAAATGCCTTATCAGGCCGTAACATCCTACAGTGATCCAACACATCACCATGGCATCTATCTGAGCATTTTTAACCTGCATTAAAAACTGCGGCACAATCAAGAGTAGCAAGGCGGCATTGCGCCCTACACGCACATTCCATAGTTTTGCACCAAGATCGTACACGAGAAATACAGTCAACAGGCCACACAGGGCATTAGGCAATAGAAAGGCGAACTTAAGGGAGCCCGTCAGTTGGTAAAATAGCGCTATGGCCCACATAAACACTGGGGGTTTATCGGGATAGTATTCGCCGCCTCGGGTCGGAAATAACCACTGCCCAGATGCCACCATTTCCCGTGCGACCTCAACAAAGCGTGGCTCGTCGGCGGGCCAGGGAGAACGAAAACCAATCCCGACCAGCAAAATCAATAGACTCATCAAGAGTAAAGGCCAGAGTACCTGATAATAATCTTCACTATTGAAACGGCGCTCGAATGCTTCCATTGCGGGTCCTTAATACTCTTATTCGGTTTCCAATTCATCCACCTGTTTACGCAGGCTAGAACGGTACAAATACGCGCCTATTAGGCTAGATAAAATAAATAAACCTATGCTGATCCCAAGCTGATTATGATCGGATAAGCCTATGCCAGCGCCGGCAAAACTAAAAATCAGCATCTGCGGCAAATAACCTAATACACTGCCCAACATAAATCCCCCTGCAGGCACGTGGGTCGCCCCCGCACACAGGTTAGTGAGTAAATTACTGCCGACGGGCAACAAACGGATCATTAAGACCTTCAGCCAAGTTTTGTGGATAATCAGGGTTTCAAACTTTTGTAGGCGCTTACCAAAACGACGCTGTAGACTGCTGCGAATGGTGAATCTCGCCACATAGAAGGCAAACACGCAGCCCAGTAATGCGGCTAGAGTAGAGAAAATACCGCCATAAATACCGCCTAAGGCAAAGCCAAAAACAAAAGCAATAACCTGCCTCGGCCCCCCTACCGCGGTAAACAAGGCGCCAACTAATAATAAAACTAGGAGCGCAAAACCACCTTTGTCGACAATAAAATGCGCGACCCAGTTACTATCGGTTAAATGCTCAAACATTCCCTGCTGGACGGCAAACATCAACACCAGCAGAATGAAGACGATAAACACCGCCTTATAGAATCGCTTCATTATCAGTCACGCCAGCTTGCTTGACTGCGAGCAACCTTAGCTATCTTCGCCCTACGTCCAAGCCACATCACGCCCATAATATCGACTATGCCGACCCAAGCGCGATTCCAAGCCGTATACTTAGAGACACCGACCTGACGATCCCTATGATTAACCACAGAAATAAAAATCTCCCCGCCCATACGACGCACTAATGCAGGTATGTATCTGTGCATATGATCGAAATACGGCAAACGCAGGAAGGTTTCACGGGGGAAGAGTTTAAGGCCGCAGCCGGTATCGGGTACGCCATCGTGCAAGAGCGCATCACGAACTTTATTGGCAACACGGGATTGAAACCGCTTCCATGCCGTGTCTTTGCGGTTTTTACGGTAGCCCGCAATACAAAAATGCTCGGCATGGATATGGGGTAATTGGGCAAGCATGGCGGGAATATCGGCGGGATCATTTTGACCGTCGGCATCTAAGGTCACAATATATTTACCGCGGGCATGTAAGACACCAGTGGAAATCGCGGTGCTTTGTCCTGTACTGCGTTCATGGCGAATCGCTTTAGCGTCGCATTGCTGCAAAGTGGCGGTGCGCATCACTTCGCCGAAGGTATCGTCTTGGCTGCCATCGTCGACGACAAGAATTTCAAACTCAGTCACACCTTTGAGGGCATGGCATATTTCCTCCATCAGGGGGCCAATATTACCTGCCTCATCTTTAGCCGGGATCACGATAGAAATCAATTCAAGACTCCAAAAACTTTAACACCATCAATACGGTATCATATGATTATTGCAAAATAAAAAATCTGCCTTGATAGAGTGTTATTTGAATCAAACAGAATGCAAGCCGGGTATTGTAAACGATGAAAATATTCTAGAAAAAGACTGAATTTGGAACTGTCGCTTTCACTTGATTGCGCTTTTTTGTAATAAGACTATGTTACTTTACAGGGAACAAAAGTCATGGCATCGGCACTATCTATGAATATCGTTGTTGTGGGCATGGGCTACGTTGGCCTATCAAATGCTGTCCTATTAGCGCAGCAAAACCGGGTCACCGCCATCGACTTATCGGCGGAACGTGTCGCACAGGTTAACGCCCATAAATCCACCGTTGTCGATGAGTTAATCGAAGATTACCTGAAAAACAAACCCCTGAATTTAACCGCAACAACACAGAATGTGGCCGTGCAATCGGCCGACTTTGTGATTATTGCCACCCCAACGGACTATGATCCCCAGACCAATTACTTTAATACCCAGTCGGTTGAAAATGTCGCTAGGGATGTCCTCGCCGCAAATCCAAATACGACTATCATCATTAAATCGACAGTCCCCGTTGGCTTTACTGCTGCCCTAAGGCAAAAACTCAATAGTGATAATATCCTGTTTTCTCCTGAGTTTTTACGCGAAGGCAAGGCTCTGTATGACAATCTTTATCCCTCGCGCATTATTGTGGGAGAACGCTCACCCCGCGCCCAAGCCTTTGCCGATCTCTTAGCCAAGGCGGCAATCAAACAAGATATCCCTATTTTGCTCACCGACAGCGCCGAGGCCGAAGCGATAAAGTTGTTTGCCAATACGTTTCTCGCCATGCGGGTCGCTTACTTTAATGAACTCGATACCTACGCCCAGAGCCGAGGCTTAAACACGCGGCAGATTATTGAGGGGGTAAGCCTCGACCCCCGGATCGGCAACTATTACAACAACCCTTCCTTCGGTTATGGTGGATACTGCCTACCCAAAGACACTAAACAGCTGCTGGCAAACTACAATGATGTACCAAATAATCTCATCAGCGCCATCGTCGACTCGAACACCACCCGCAAAGACTTTATTGCCGATGCGATTATCCGCATGCAACCCAAATGCGTCGGTATATACCGTTTGATCATGAAAGCCGACTCAGATAACTTCCGTTCCTCCGCCGTGCAAGGCGTGATGAAACGTATCAAGGCCAAAGGTATCGAAGTCGTGGTCTATGAGCCTGTACTCAAGGAAGATGAGTTTTTTAAATCGAGGGTGATTCGAGATTTAAATGAATTTAAAGCCATGTGCGATGTAATAGTCTCCAATCGAATGGCTAACGAACTGACCGATGTTGCAGATAAAGTTTATACCCGAGATCTGTTCCGCCAGGATTAATGCTCAACCATTGAGCCGACAGTAAAAGGTTTAACATGAAATACTTAGTCACAGGGGCCGCGGGATTTATTGGCGCCAAAGTCAGTGAACGTCTATGTGGCCTCGGCCATGACGTTATCGGCATTGATAATCTTAATGACTACTACGATGTAGGACTCAAACTGGCCCGTCTTGCGCCCTTACAGGCCTTAGAGAATTTCCGTTTTATCAAACTGGATCTCGCCGACCGAGAAGGTATTGCCGCCCTGTTTGCCCAACATGGTTTTCAACGGGTGATCCATTTGGCGGCCCAAGCGGGGGTGCGTTACTCACTCGACAATCCCTTGGCCTACGCCGATAGCAACCTAGTGGGGCATCTGACAATTTTAGAGGGCTGTCGCCATCACCAAATTGGGCATCTCGTCTATGCTTCATCTTCGTCTGTCTATGGGTTAAATCAGAAGATGCCCTTTTCCACCGAGGACAGCATAGATCATCCCATTTCCCTCTATGCCGCCACAAAAAAAGCCAATGAGTTGATGTCCCACACTTACTCACATTTATACCAGTTGCCCACCACTGGGCTGCGCTTTTTCACTGTCTATGGCCCCTGGGGACGCCCGGATATGGCTTTGTTTAAATTCACTAAAGCCATACTCGCGGGTGAAGTTATCGATGTGTATAACCATGGCGACTTAAGCCGTGATTTTACCTATATTGATGATATTGTTGAGGGCATTATGAGAGTCCAAGACAAGCCACCCAGGCCAACGCCAGACTGGACGGTGGAAACAGGCTCGCCCGCCACCAGCAGTGCTCCCTATCGAGTATTTAATATCGGCAACGGTAGCCCAGTCCAATTGCTCGATTTTATTACTGCACTCGAACATGCTCTCGGGATAGAGGCGAAGAAGAATCTTTTACCAATGCAGCCTGGCGATGTGCACGCCACTTGGGCGGACACGAGCGATCTCTTTAACGCTGTGGGTTATAAGCCACAGGTGGATATCAATACGGGAGTAGGCAAATTTGTGGACTGGTATCGCCGATTTTACAAGCAGTAATATTAGTAGTAATAAAAAAGCCTGCATTTTGCAGGCTTTTGTTTTAACGATTAAAAACGATATTCAAAACTGCTAAAGAGCGTGGCATTGGTCTCGTTTTCCTGAAGTTCAAACTCAGATCTGGACACAGTTCCCCCTAAACTCCACATCCCTTTCCACACTGGCATGCGGTAGGACAGCTCTAACATCAACAAATCTTCCTTCGGCGGTTGTGGTGCCCAGGTCGTTGCCACATTAGTACCGTCCTTATTTAATTGCGCATAACGCAGCAGTGAAGTAAAACCACGGCTATTGCGAAACTGACCGACTAAGCCAAGCACAAAGGTTTGGGCATCACTGTCATAGGTTGAACCTAAAGCTCGGCCATAGTAACGAGCACCGCTCAGATAAACCGGGTCTTCGTAGAAGCAATTGGCACTATCGCCATCACACTTAACATAGGTATCCGAGTATTCCATAAACAACTTAAACTGCTTACCCGTTGTACCAAAATGGGTATCCATCCCCCAGAGGGAACCACAGTCGCTGCCATTCTCACAGCTACGTTCTAGGTATAATCCCACGGGAATATCCTGCCAAGTGTCGGCATAGCGAAGATCAATGCTCTGGGTTCTATGGCCCGCATCTCGGCGCTGATCGGGCGCGCAATCGTTAGAACCATCAATACAAACCGAATTACTCGCAACCGCATCCCACCAGGAACTAAAGTTACACTCTTGCCCTTCGCCACAAAACAGCGTCGACCAAGCCAGGCCTATTTCAACTTGCTTTATGGGTTTAGCACTGAAGCGCATATCCCACAATGCCGTTTTAGGTACGGCACGTTCGGCTTCGGTGAGGCTAAATCCGGTCTTAAATGTCCAGGGGCCAATCCAAGATAACCATGGTGTATCAAAGGCTGCGGCATTGTTACGGCTTAAGCTGAGTGACTGCATGGGACGGGCGTTGTTCGAACGGTGCAGTGCAGAGTCAAACCCCGCTCCCCACCACTGCTCCACAGTGCCTAAAGTCGCAATCCAGTTGCCCATAATGACCGCAAAATAAGAATCATCGAGTCGAAAGTTTTTATTATCTTGGGGATCATAGGTTTCAGTCACTGTCGTCTTATAAGCAATGCGCGAACCTAAGTACTCATAGGACCCCTTCACTTCACCCTGCTCGCGATAGTCAGAACCATAGTGCTGAAACCTTGCCGGATCCGTCGCCGCCGACACTTTCACCCTAGCATTACCGCGATTCTCAACCGCATTGTGGTAATAGAAGTTAACGCGGGCAAAGGCTTGCACTAATGCTGGCGAAAGGAGTTCAGGCTCAACTTTCGCTAAATCGCCACCAATTCCTGACCACATCAAGGGGAAAGTATTCACAGGTACAGTGATAACACCTGCATCGGCCAATGCTTGAATATCGGCTCGAAGATAAATATCCGAGGCATCCACCCAAGGCGCAGCGGCGAGTGTAGAACAAAAAAGTAAGCCAGAGACAACGCTAGTAGCGAGGATAGTGGGGGTAAAAAAAGCCTTCATAACATCCTTTTCATTATCATCGCGAGGTCACAATGCCTCAAAATTAACATAAAAATACTAATAAAGATCATCAGCTTGGCAGGTTCTACGCCTTAGCGAGCTTAAGCTTTGCCGCTAATGCCATGGCCACCTCAGGGTGAACAAACTGACTCACATCGCCACCATGTAAGGCGACTTCCTTTACTAAGGTCGAAGAAATAAAGGAGTTCTCCTCGGCGGGAGTTAAAAACACACTTTCAAGCTCTGGGCTCAGTCTGCGATTCATATTCGCTAATTGGAACTCGTATTCGAAGTCAGACACAGCCCGCAGGCCACGCACCAACACACTGGCCCTTTGCTCTTTGGCAAAATCGACTAACAGACCAGAGAATCCAACGACCTCGACATTATCCAGATGCGCAGTCACACGATTAACCAGTTCAACCCGCTCTTCTAAGGTGAACCTTGGCTGCTTTGAGGGATTGGCCGCGATACCAATGACCACATGCTTAAATAACTTAGCCGCACGCTCGATTAAATCGGCATGACCATTAGTAATGGGATCGAAGGTCCCTGGATAAACTGCTCTTGTGTGCACTTTGCTGACCCAACTTATATGGATACCATAAAATCATTGCCCGTCAGTCTACTCGTTTTAGCCAAGCGAGTGAATAATCACGGCAAAAACCGCTTTAAATACCCATAAAAAACTAAAAAATAGCAAGAATACTTGGGATTAAGCCCATGTAAAGGCATGAACTGATATAATGCAGCCACTTAGCAGAGAGGGGGATCCCCAAAATGGCCCCCGTCTTTACTCGCGGTTGTAGCTTAGACAACTTGATTGAAAGCAACGGCTTACAGAGCAACGCAATAAGAGCATTCCTATGAAAAAAATCGCGATTTTTTGCCATAACTTTTTCTCCAACGGCACAGTCAAAATAGCCTTATCCCAGGCAGAAGTGCTGCAGGAAGCAGGGCAAGACGTTCACTTATTTGTGTTTCACAAAGAAGGCGATTTTATGCCGCCTCAAAATGTGACCATTCACTATCTATTTGAAGCAGGCCAAAAAACGTCGTTAGATGAACAAAGGCTGCGCCTCAAAGCGAAAGTGAAAGAAGTCGAGGAAACCGGCAAGTTTTCACTGTTTTTAAGTAATTCGACCGACTGTGATGTTGTTGTTTCCGGCTGCAATTTTGAACCTTGCTACTACTTCTGCCACTGTGCGTTAAAGCAAGAATTATTGATGGAGCTAAAACGCGGTCCAGTACATTTTTGGCGACGCTGGAAAAAAGCCAAAGCACTGATCGGTAAAAAAATTATTACCGTCTCTAATTGTATTGCCGATGAGCTAAGAGCCACCTCATGGCTAAAACCCCAGAGCGTGCAAACCATATACAACCCTTTTCGACTCGCCGAAATCAAGCATAAGGCTCAAGAGGTTATCCCTGATATTCCCAACGAACCTTATATGATCCATGTTGGTCGAGTCACTCGCCAGAAGCGCCATGATATTCTTTTCAAGGCGCTACGGGACATGCCGACGGCACCCAAATTAGTCCTGCTGTGCAATAGACCAAACAAGGCCCGAAAGCTCGCTAAAAAATACGGTGTTGAACACCGAATTATCACCCCTGGGTTTCAACATAACCCCTATGCTTGGATTGCCAAGGCAGAATTAATGCTGCTGAGTTCCGATTTTGAAGGGCTACCAACGGTAGTCATTGAGTCCTTGGCCTGCGGGACCCCCGTTGTCAGTACTGACTGTCCGCACGGCCCAAATGAAATCCTCACCGGGCATCTAGCCAAGTATTTAGTACCAGTGCGTCAACCTGCATTATTAGCACAGAAGGCACTTGAGTGTCTGGCATCTCCGCCATCGCTTGAGGATCTTGCGATCCTCAAAGCCGTTGATAGTAAATATATTGCACAGCAATATTTGAAGTTAACTGAGTAATACAACTCTCTAATAATATCTCTATCCCAAGAGAGCTTGTTAGAGAGCCGCTATTGATAAATATTCATACAAATAAAAATGCTTAAAAAAAGCTAACATATGCATCAACTACAAACGAAGAATTATATACCCATAGAAAGTTAATCATTTTTGTGTTTTTAACTCTCTACTTAGATTAGAATCCATTCATCGTCTTATTCTATAATATCTAGTCTATGAATTTAGTTAGAAAAGTGCAGTTACATCAGATACAAATGATATCGGAACTGCAAAAAATATTCCGTGAAGAGAACCTTACCTATTTCGCCATCGGCGGCACAGCCCTTGGTGCAGTTAGGCATGAAGGGTTTATCCCTTGGGACGATGATATAGATATTGCAATGCCTAGGGCTGATTATGAAAGGTTCTTACAACTTCAACATAAATTACCTTCACACCTTTTTATACAGCATTTTTATACTGAAAAAGAATACCCTTTATATTTTGCAAAAGTACGAGATAAAAACACATTATTTATAGAAAACTCAAAAAGAAATCAAAATATAAATCATGGGATTTTTATAGACATATTCCCTTGGGATAATGTAAGTGAATCAAATAATGATCAGGATGAAATAAAAGTCCTTTCACATAAATTCCGTAGAATATCTATGACGGAATATAAGCAGAAAAGTTTTTTCCGTAAATTTAAAACTTATTTTTACCAATGGCTTTATAAGGAGCATTGCCAAGATGCTCTCTTTAAAAAAATTGATATGGTATATAAAAAGCACAATAAAGTAGACACAGGGAAAATAGGTAACGTCACATTTAATGATGCTATATACCTCACGGACCTTTACCCTTTGCAAATGCTCAAATTTGAATCAATCGAATTGCCATGCCCCAAGAATGTAGAGAGATACCTCACTGAAAAATATGGTGATTATATGAAAATCCCCAAAGAGAGCGAGCGAGTTCACCATAACCCTATAAAAATAGAGTTTAATATTCATCGAGAGAATAATAATGGGTAATAGGGTAATTACATTTGGAACATTTGATGTATTCCATATTGGGCATGTTAATATCTTAGAAAAATGTTCCCAATTAGGCTCTGAGCTAATCGTTGGAGTGTCGAGTGACGCCTTGAATTTCAAAAAGAAAAATCGCTACCCATTGTACGATGAATGCAGTCGCTTGAAAATTATTAATTCGTTAAAATTTGTTAACGAGGTTTTTATTGAAGAGTCTTTGGAACAAAAGCGTCACTATATTAATTATTATCGAGCCAACATCCTAGCAATGGGTGATGACTGGGAAGGTCGTTTCGATGATTTAAGGGATATTTGTGAAGTTGTCTACTTCCCGAGAACGCCATCAATATCAACAACTGAAATCATTGAAATTGCGAGAAAATTATAAAACTGTTTTCAGATCCCAAACGCTCAAATTAGGATAAATCCTACAAATTTTAGTTCAACATAGCCAAAGCCGAACATACTAATCGTTCGGCTCATATGGCATTGTCCATACCGTGCTAAGTCTAAAACAGCTTCCAGTATCCAAGCTTGCGGCGCATTTTAAAATGTCTCAGCAAGTTCAAAGGCTTAGGCTTCAGCCAACCAGTACCCTTATCAATCAAGGCATCTGTCGCAGCCAAAACACGTTGGCTAGATAGACCATCACCCGTTGGATGGATTTGGTTGCAATAATCATGGATATGCACCATCAAATCTTCGGGGCGGCTCAGCGCTCGCATTAAAGCGGGTTCTATCTCTTCGACTCGGCTGATATCAATCAAATGGTCCTTCGGCGACTGATTTTTAAAGGTCACCACTGGCTTGCGCTGCATTAAAAACATCAACAGAATCGATGAGGTGTCACACAACATCACATCCCCAGCCTGCAGTAAAGGGATCACATTATCGGTTTCAACAAACTGTAAATTCTCGTTTTCCAGTGCCTTGTACTGCTCCACAATCCTAGGGTTCATCTTAGGATGAAATTGCACCAACCAGCGCCATTGGCTCTTTTGCGACAGGGCTTTTATCTGTTCAAATACCGCGGGCGCGCAGGTCAAGCTAGGGGAAAATGTCGAGCAAAAGAGTACGACTGGCCTTGGGTCATCCGCTTTGATATAGGGATTATCTTTATTCTCAAGAAAAAGAGGGTCTAATGCCGGCCAGCCCGTTTCGGCGACGGTAAAAGTGCCAAACTTTTTCTCCAGTTTGAGGAAAGGCAGTGTCGTCGCCGGGCCCTGAGTGCAATATAAGTCAAAACAATCGCGGATTTCGAAGTGATCTTCACGGCCCTTGTGATTCATTTTCCCCGCATTAAAGCCATGGAATACACCAACTTTTACACCAGGAATAAAACTGGGCACAACATTACCCGGAACAAACACGGCATCGGGTTTCCAAGTTTTAACGGCATCGATACTCAGCAAGCGCCGCTCATCGGCCTTTAGAAACTTAGGATCGACCTCCTTCCCCTCTAAAAACCAGCAGACCTCATCGCCCCGATCCCAAATAACTTGCAGAATGGGTCTTAGCATCGCATAAGAATAATTCTGTGCAATGTACAATAAGTAACGTCTCTTCGCTTGTTTGACTTCTTCCACCCGCATCCTCCTACAAGGCTAAAGGTTAAATTATTTTGCCAGTGCCAAATATTGCTTGGCAATCAAGGTCGCATCAACCTTTGCCAAGATTTCAACCTCCGCTAAGGATGGTGGCTGCTTGACCACTTCATCGATCATGTTTGCCAACGCCTTAGGATCGCGGCGCGGCACGAGATAGGGCGATAAATTCCCAGTTAGAATCTCACTCGGTCCATGGGGGCAATCGGTACTAACAACTGGGGTTCCACAGGCTAATGATTCAATCAAGACTGTCGGCAGGCCTTCAAAATCTGAGCTGAGCACGAGTGCCTTAGCGCGTTTTATCCAAGGGAAGGGATTACTTTGAAACCCGGGAATGATTAAGCGTTTCTCAATGCCGAACTTTTTCGCCGCTTTGATGGCTTTTTTGTAGTTATGGCACAAAAGCACCACGGGTAGCTGATTTTGTGTGAGTTTCAGAGCTTCAAACAGCACATCATGGCGTTTCTGTTTAGCAAAGCGGCCGACATGAATAAGGTAATCACCCTGAGGGATTTGAGGATTATCTTGCTGCGACTGAGCAACAATTTCATTAAATTCAAATGGATTGTAGATGGTTCGCATTGATGCTGGATGCAAACGACCTTTATCTTTAATCTCTTTTGCTATGCCGTTAGACACGGTAATTAAATGCTGGCCATTGAGGGCTTTTTTGGCTCTCAGCTTTTTAAAATAGGCGAAGGGGCCGAGTTTAAACTGGCGGCTCAACTCTTCCTCAACCGATGAATGAACAATCACATAGAGTGGCGACACTCCCGTTTTAGTCATCATCAAATTGGTTTTATCTAGATTCGAGAGGAATAAATCGAATTTACCCACCAGAGATTCAATCTCGGCAATTTTCGCCCGCAGCTTGTTTACCGAAGCAGTTAATCGCCCAAAGTGGTCGAAATCTTTATCCTTAGGGACAAAACATTGATGAACAGGCAAATTATCCGGAGTTTCATAGTACTGATTATCCTCCATGACTAAGAAATGCGGCTCATGCCCTAAGTGTATAAATTGCTTAGCTAAAGTCAGCATGACCTTTTCGGCTCCGCCGCCCGCTAAACTGTCGATGGCAATGGCTATCCGCATGACTTCTCTCCTAACATAATCTAAAAACGCACGGCAAATCGGGGCCGTTAAATACCTGAGTCCAGATCTAACAGGACTTAACTGAGCCCTGCTGAACGGCCAGATCAAACTTCTCAATTACGGCGTCAACGCTGATCAATGCCATAAGATGCTCGCCCTTAGCACGAGTTCCCCACTTTACCTCGCCGCTATGCTGGGATTTCATCGCCTCATCGTAGACGCTCACCACATATTGCCGCGATAGATAAGGCCCGGTTCGCCCAGGATTGGAATGGGCATATAAGCCAATAACAGGCGTGCCTTGGGTAACGGCCATATGCGCAGGACCGGTATCTGGCGCTAACACTAAGCTTGCGCGTTTTAGCAGCGCCAATAATTGCGTCAGACTGGTTTTACCCACTAAATTATCGATCTTAGCGGGACAAGCCTGCAAAATTTGCTCGGCTAAGGCTTTTTCGAGTGCAGTTGGGCCACCACAGAGCATAACTCTAAATCCTTTCGCAATCGCATGGCTCGCGACGGCGGCATAACGCTCGGGCAACCAGTTGCGCTCGGCTTTGCTGGCGGCGGCGCAAATGATAAAGACTTTCTCATTATCCTTAATCTGCGTCTGGGCAAACTCAGTATCCGCAATCGGCACCGGAATATGCCACTGTGGCGTGAGGTCGTTAACCCCAATCGCCTTAGCAAATCCCATAAATCCTTCAAGCACATGGGGATGAGTTAAGGGCTCAACCCTATGATTAGTCACCAACCACTGGCCTTCTTTAGCGCGGGCACGGTCGAAACCTATGCGTACTTTTGCAGAGATGGCTAGGGATGCCAAGGTTGCGCGTAGGGCAACCTGCATATGCAGCAGCACATCAAACCGTCTGCCTTTTAAGGCCTTACGTAAGTTAAAATAGCTACGCCAGCCTTGAGATTTATCGAAAATAACAAACTCAATACCGGGTAAATGCTTCAATAATTGATATTCAAGCTTACCTATTACCCAAGTAATCTTAAGCTCGGGATATTGCCGCTGAATCGCCTGCACCATAGCCACGGCATGACAGACGTCACCGATAGCCGATAGCCGCAGTAAACAAAGGGAATTCATACTATTGGGATGTAAACTCATTGGGATTGAAGCTCGTAGCTTTAAAGGTTATTTGGCGCAAGCTAAGGATCTTAATGTAGAATGGCCCGAGGTGCCACGCTTAAGTCAACAATTCTCCGATGAATGCTCAGATACAGATCATAAAAACCGCCCAAGGCCATATGGCGCTTTGCCAAGATACGCCAACGGCTATCACTCCGGCTTGGTTCTCGGTGGATTTTTGGCGCGCTAAAGAGGCTGTCGTCGGCTCATCCAAGGGCCGCTATACCACTTGGTTTGTCGCATCTGGCGCTAGCCATTGGGTATTACGCCACTATTGGCGTGGCGGCTTAATGGAGAAATTCAGTAAAGACGCTTACCTTTATACAGGCCTTGAAAATACCCGCGCCATGGGTGAGTTGCGCTTACTAGACACTTTGTATCGTGAAGATTTTGCCGTACCTAAACCCATTGCCGCCAATATAGTGCGTGACGGCTTGTTCTACCGCGCCGATATCATTATCGAACGAGTCGCAGGCGCCGAAGATTTAGTCGCAAAACTCAGCAAAGGGGCAATGAGCACAGAACAATGGCAAGCCTTGGGCGCCACTATTGCTCAATTCCACCAGCGTGGCGTATGCCACGCCGATCTCAATGCCAAGAATATTCTACTCCAGCCCGCGCAGACTCAGCCGATGACGCCGGAGCGCTTCTATCTTATCGATTTCGACCGGGGCGAATTAAAAACACCGAACCCGCAATGGCAAAAAGCCAATCTAGACAGACTATTACGTTCCTTCCATAAAGAACAAGGCAAGCTACCAAGCCTTGCCTTTAACCTTGATAACTGGGCATCTCTAGTACGGGGCTACCAAGCGACAATAACAAGCGCTTGATCTACCAACCGAATTAAGACTTTATAAGGGACTGCGCCAGCGCAAATTGCCGCTGCAAGGCACCACGATTCGCCTCCACCACGGCAAGACCAGCACTTGCCGCCTGTTGGCATAGTGACGGGGTTTCAAAGTATTGGATAAGATTTAGCCCTAGTTCTTGCGCAGAGCCAACAATCCGCAAACCACCCGCATCCGCCAGCATTTGGGTAATTTGGGCAAAGTCCCAGTGGTTTGGCCCCACCATCACAGGCACGCCCATAGCGACAGGCTCCAAGGGATTATGGCCGCCGTTTTCGATCAATGTCCCCCCAACAAAGGCTTGGTCTGCGGCACCATAAAAGGTGAGCAGTTCGCCCATGGTATCGCCCACCAGCACTTGCGTCTTAGGCGTCACGGGCTGATTTTCGCTGCGACGAACGGATTCAAAACCTTGGGCCGTAACCACTTGAGCAACGGCGTTAAACTGTTCCGGATGTCGCGGCGCGATAATCAATAGAGCATCGGGCCATTGCGCTAATACTTGCCTATGGGCTGTGAGCATAGCGTCAAACTCACCTGGATGTACGCTGCCCGCAACCCAAATCGGTGATGTTTCGCGCCCCCAAGTCTGACGCAATAACTTGGCATTGGCTAAACGCTCGGGCGTAATACTGAGATCAAACTTCAAGCTACCGCAGACTGTCACTCTGTCTGGCGATACACCGAGTTCGATAAAACGCTGCGCTTCCACTTGCGTCTGCGCCGCAATCACATCGAGTCGTTGCAGAATAGGCTGGCTGAGCTTTGGACGCTTAGCATATTGCGCCGCCGATTTAGCCGACAGCCGAGCATTGGCCAGCATCAAACGTACGCCTCGTTTGGCTGCAATTGCGACTAAGTTAGGCCACAGCTCAGTTTCCATAATCAGGCACCATTTCGGGGATAACTGGCGTAAAAACCGATTCACACACCAAGGTAGGTCGAAGGGTAGATAACAATGCTGCACCGAATCACCAAAGGCTTTGCGCACCTCTGCCGATCCCGTAGGACTGCTGGTTGTAACTGTGATACTTAATTCAGGGTGAGATTGCTGAATTAAGCGAATAAGCGGGATCGCCGCGAGCGTTTCCCCCATAGACACTGAGTGGATCAGTAAATCCGTCGATTTAAGTCTCGTTAAGCCAAAACGCTCCCCCCAACGGCCAAGGTAATCGGGGCTTTTAATGGCGCGAAAAGCCAAATAGACAAGGAGCAGTGGGGATAAAAGATAAAGCAGCGCACTGTAAAAAAATCGATTCATAAAAAACGTGCTTATGGGTTTTGCCTGATGAATAGCGGCAATGTTAGCATAATAGCCATCACATTGAATTTTTGTTCGTTCATCAAATCAAACATTCGATACGATTTAAATGAGGGATAATTTACCAGCAGTATGGCGGTCGTTGGTTAGCTTTCTCAATTACACTCGCAATTTGGATAACTTATGAAAACCCGCGACAAAATCATCTATGCCAGCCTGGAGCTATTCAATGAGCACGGCGAACGAAATATCACGACGAATCATATTGCCGCCCACTTAAATATGAGTCCCGGGAATCTTTATTATCACTTTCGCAATAAAGAAGACATTATTCGCTGCATTTTCAACCTCTATGAAAATCACCTCGAGTCAGGGTTTCAACCCTACGAAGGTAAGCAAGTGGATGTGGAGTTGTTAATTGGCTACTTCGATGCCATGTTTTATACCCTATGGCAATTTCGCTTTATGTACGCCAATCTTGCCGATATCCTCGCCCGCGATGAAGAGTTAAAAAAGCGCTACTTGCATGCCCAGCAACAAGTGTTGACCCGTTCGAGCCAAGTGCTGCACCAGCTCAAACAGGATGGTTTTTTAAACGTCGATACCGACAAAATCACCCCGCTCGCGGATACAATCAAGATGATCGTCAGCTTTTGGATTGGCTATCAACTCACTCAATCCAGTACCTCTACCATCACTAAAGCAACCCTATACGAAGGCGTGTTAAGGGTACTGATGATTTTCAAAGCCTATGCGACACCAACGTCCATCGCGACCTTTACGCGCCTAGAGCAGCATTATCACGACTTAGCCAACCAAGAACCTAGCTAAATATCCTCCACCCCCTATACGGGAAGCCCGCATTAGGGACTAGACTTATTAGTCATAACACTGAGTGCGGGCGGCCAAATCCATTAGGATAATCCTTTGCCCGCTAGGTAACCATTTCATCACTAAGTCACTCGAAAAGGTCAATCTCAGTATTTTCAAATGACGATTAACTGATGTTACACATTAGTTTTTATAATGTAATAACGGCTTTACCCCTAAACTAATTTATCTGGCTAAGCTGCATGAAAAAAAGTCTGTAGGCCAATTAGGTTTAGAGTTAGAATGCCGCCACTCCCAGAATCAGAATAAAGTTAACTAAGGAGATATCAGGTGGCCTCTACCTCATTCTACGCACAGATTAATCAACAACTTGCAGATATCAAAGCCGAAGGCTTATACAAAAGCGAGCGTATTATTGCCTCACCGCAACAGACTGCCATTCAAGTTAATCACCAAGAAGTTGTTAACTTTTGCGCTAACAATTATTTAGGCCTAGCCAATCATCCCGAGCTGATCAAAGCCGCCCAGCAAGGTTTAGAGAGCCACGGCTTTGGTATGGCGTCGGTACGTTTTATTTGCGGCACTCAAGATATCCATAAAAAGCTAGAAGCTAGCCTGAGTGAATTCCTCGCCATGGAAGACACGATTCTGTATTCCTCTTGCTTCGATGCTAACGCCGGTCTGTTCGAAACCCTGTTAGATGCCGAAGATGCAATTATCTCCGATGCCTTAAACCATGCATCTATCATCGATGGTGTACGTTTATGCAAAGCCAAGCGTTTCCGCTATGCCAACAATGACATGGCCGATTTAGAAACTCAGCTGATCGCCGCGAAAGAAGCGGGTGCGCGCAATATTTTGATCGCCACCGACGGCGTATTCTCCATGGATGGCGTGATTGCCAACCTTAAAGGCGTATGTGACTTAGCCGATAAATACGGCGCTCTCGTGATGGTTGATGACTCACATGCCGTGGGCTTTGTTGGTCAAAACGGTCGTGGCTCCCACGAACACTGCGGTGTAATGGGCCGTGTCGATATTATCACCGGCACCTTAGGCAAAGCCTTAGGCGGCGCATCGGGCGGCTTCACTTCGGGTAAAAAAGAAGTCATCGACTGGTTACGTCAACGCTCTCGCCCTTACCTGTTTTCTAACTCATTAGCGCCCTCTATCGTGACAGCCTCTATCCATGTATTAGAGATGCTCAAATCCGGCCAAGCCCTGCGCGAAGCGGTTTGGGAAAACAGCCGTTATTTCCGCGAAAAAATGTCAGCTGCAGGCTTTACCTTAGGTGGTGCCGACCATGCAATTATCCCTGTGATGATTGGCGATGCAAAACTGGCAAGCGATTTTGCTAACCGTTTATTAGAAGAGCATATCTACGTGATTGGCTTCTCCTTCCCTGTTGTTCCAAAGGGACAAGCCCGGATCCGTACGCAAATGTCGGCCGCCCACACCCGTGAGCAACTCGACAAAGCGATTGAAGCCTTTACCCGTATTGCCAAAGAAATGGCGATTATTTAGGACCCATTTAGGAATAAAGAAGATGAAAGCACTAAGCAAGTTAAAAGCCGAGAAAGGCATTTGGTTAGTCGATGCGCCTAAGCCTGAAATGGGCCATAACGATCTGCTGATCAAGATTAAAAAGACCGCGATTTGCGGCACTGACATGCACATCTACAACTGGGATGAATGGTCACAAAAAACCATTCCTGTGCCTATGGTTGTCGGCCATGAGTATGTTGGCGAAGTAGTGGGTATCGGCCAAGAGGTTCGTGGTTTTAACATTGGTGACCGCGTATCGGGCGAAGGCCATATTACCTGCGGCCACTGCCGTAACTGCCGCGCTGGCCGTACCCATTTATGCCGTAACACCTCAGGTGTCGGCGTAAACCGCGAAGGTTCATTTGCCGAATACTTAGTGATCCCCGCCTTTAACGCCTTTAAAATCCCCGATGATATCAGCGATGATTTAGCGTCAATTTTTGACCCATTCGGTAACGCCGTGCACACAGCGTTATCCTTCGATTTAGTCGGTGAAGACGTATTGATCACAGGTGCAGGCCCCATCGGCATTATGGCTGCGGCCGTGTGTCGCCATGTAGGCGCCCGCCATGTGGTGATCACCGACGTTAACGAATACCGCTTAGAGTTAGCCCGTAAAATGGGGGCTACCCGTGCAGTAAACGTATCGAAAGAAAACCTCAAAGACGTGATGAAAGAACTGGGCATGACCGAAGGTTTTGACGTAGGTCTAGAAATGTCTGGCGTACCGTCGGCTTTCCACGCCATGTTAGATACCATGAACCACGGCGGCAAAATCGCTATGCTCGGTATTCCAGGTGGCGAAATGGCGATTGATTGGAGCAAAGTGATCTTCAAAGGTTTAGTCATTAAGGGCATCTACGGCCGCGAAATGTTCGAAACCTGGTACAAGATGGCAAGCCTTATCCAATCTGGCTTAGACATTTCTCCAATCATCACTCACCACTACAAGATTGATGATTTCCAACAGGGCTTCGAGGCTATGGGCTCGGGTCAATCGGGTAAAGTGATCCTCAGCTGGGATTAATCCCCTACAGAGATAACTCATACCAAGATAGGGGCTGTACACTCGCAGCCCCTTGTTGCACACTTATCCCATCGCTTACCGTTTCTCAGCAATTTCAGGTTTTATTATGTCTTCCTTTAAACACTTAAGTGTTAATCAATTAGTGCAAATGACCGAGTCAAAGCCAGTGCAAATCGTTGATATCCGTGATGGCAATAGCTTTGGCAACGGCCACATTGACGGTGCATTCAATTTAAATAACGAAAATCTAGCGCAATTTATTAGCCAAGCCGATATGGATAAGCCGCTGGTTGTGGTGTGTTACCACGGTATCAGCAGCCAAAATGCCGCGCAGTATCTCTGTGAGCAAGGCTTTGATGATGTCTACAGCCTAGACGGCGGCTTTAGCGCCTGGCATGGGGCGAATGAATGATAGAGATTGGCCGACTTCCAAACAGCAGAGCCGCGCAGGCATTTGTCGATTACCTTAAGGGTAAGCATATCGACTGCCAAATTGAGCCGCTGATGCAAGGAGTCGCCATTCTCGTTATCCACGACAAAGATGTAGAGCAAGCCCGTAAAGAGTTTGCCCACTTTATTACTCATCCCTACGATAGCAAGTATCTACAGGCCTCTTGGGAACACGGCGATACTCATACTAAGCTCGATTATGGCGCACCGTCATTGCAGCTTTTTACCCAATTTATTACTGGTGCCGGTCCAATCACCTTAATCATATTTGCACTCTGTAGCGTTATTTTTGCGGCGATGAATTTAGGATTTGCGAACCCAATCTATGAAGCACTGTCCTATTTTGGCGCTGTACCTAATGCAGATTTCAGTCAGTTCTGGCGCGTTTTCACCCCAAGTTTGCTGCACTTTTCGGCCATGCATATCATCTTCAATTTACTCTGGTGGTGGTATTTGGGCGGAAAAATCGAGACTCGAATAGGCACTGCGCCCCTGCTGATTTTATTGCTCGTGGCTGGGACTCTACCTAATATCGTTCAATACTATGTCAGCGGACCTCACTTTGGCGGCCTATCCGGCGTCGTCTACGCTGTCGCAGGTTATACCTGGGTGATGGGAATGCGTAAACCTGCTGCAGGCATTGGTCTACCCCCTTCCTATATGGGCTTTATGTTGATTTGGTTAGTATTAGGCTTTACCGACGTGCTGGGCATTTCAGTCGCAAACGGCGCCCATATTGGCGGCCTCATTATCGGCTTAGCCCAAGGTTTGTTCGATAGCCGTAAAGCCACACACTAAGCATCTCTGCGTCTGACCAAGATAACCACATAAAGCGTTATCTTGGCCCTATTGCGACACCACTTATTTTGCCAACTCCAGCACTTTGGCGACGAGCTTTTCGATACCTGAATGTGCTTCGGCAATATTCCCCGCAAGCATATAAGCGGGTGTACTGACTATCTTGTTCGCTTCATCTATTACAATATCGTGCACTGTTGCAGCTTGATGAACGCCACCCATCAGATTAAATGCCGCCACAGTATCAACGTCATTACCAATAGTTCCCTTTGCCCCGTGCCCATATAAGCGCGGGATCATCATAGGTGCGATACAGATAAAACCAACGGGGTTTTTAGCCAAGATAAACTCGTTGATAAAATCAGCCACTAAGGGGTTTACCTCACACTCGCTGCCATTAGTGGCAAAATTGCACAGATTTTTCGCCGCCCCGAAACCACCGGGGATGATCAAGGCATCAAATTCATCGATATCCAGCTCTGTGGTCGCTTTGACTTCTCCGCGGGCAATGCGTGCCGACTCCACCAAGACATTACGTTGCACCGACTTATCAATCTCACCGGAAAAATGATTAACAACATGCATCTGCTGAATATCGGGGGCAAAACATTGGTAGCTCGCGCCCGCCTTTGACAGGGACAATAAGGTTAAAACCGATTCATGGATCTCAGTTCCATCGAAAACACCGCACCCACTGAGTAACACTGCGATTTTTTTCATTAAAAATATCCTTCTTATGCCATTTGATTTTAACAAACCATAAACAAATTGGTTGATCTGATTAAAAATCGTGCTAACTTAATTCGTCGAATCTGACGGACGGTGAAAATTAAGCCAGCCTTAGATGTATTTTACGGAGTCAATAAAAAATCCACAAATCAGGAAGATTTTTCAAGAAACAGTATTGAACTCACACAAATATTTTATAAATATAAAAATCAACAACTTAAAAATATCGCACTAAGCCGTAAACAACGCCATAATTCACAGTTGACTTTTTCACTCACAGACTTATCCACAGGCTGAGAGTCAATTTGCCGTGGCTGAAATAGTGCATCTGTGGCATGCTAACCGCCATCTAAGTCATCGATAAACGAAAATTACCTATGCCGACTATTGCCAATAACCCACTTGTCCTTGTGGATGGATCTTCTTATTTGTACCGCGCCTATTATGCGCCTCCTCATCTGACAAACTCAAAGGGCGAAGCAACGGGAGCCGTTTATGGCGTAGTCAATATGCTCCGTAGTCTATTGACTCGTTATCAGCCCAGCCATATCGCCGTGGTATTCGATGCCAAAGGCAAGACTTTCCGTAATGACTTATACGGTGAATATAAAGCACATCGTCCACCCATGCCCGATGATCTGCGTTCACAAATCGAGCCCTTATATCGCATTATTCGCGCCTTAGGATTGCCGCTTATTTCTATACCAGGTGTTGAAGCCGACGATGTGATTGGAACCATCGCCCGCCAAGCAAGCCTCGAAAAACGCTCGGTATTAATAAGTACGGGCGATAAAGATATGGCGCAGCTCGTAGATGACAATATCACGCTGATCAATACCATGACGGACACCATCATGGGACCAGAAGAAGTTACGGCTAAATATGGTGTTGGCCCAGACAGAATTATCGATTTCTTAGCGCTGATGGGCGATAAGGCCGATAACATTCCCGGCCTACCCGGTGTCGGTGAAAAAACCGCCTTAGCCATGCTCACCGGGGCTGGCAGTGTCGCCAATTTGCTTGCTGAGCCCGAAAAAGTCACTGAATTGGGCTTTAGGGGCGCAAAAACCATGGCGGCAAAAATCATTGAAAATGCCGAAATGCTCAAACTTTCCTATGAACTTGCCACCATCAAAACCGATGTTGAACTCGAGCAAGACTGGCATGAACTCACGGTTAAACCCGCAGACAGAGATGAGCTGATCCAATGTTATGGTGAAATGGAGTTCAAACGCTGGTTAGCAGAAGTATTAGATAATAAGTCAATTACCCAAACCGCCGTCACCAATGTTGAAACAGAGGAAACATCCGCCTCATCCGAAACGCTTGAAACCCAATACGATTGTATTCTAACGGAAGCAGAATTAGACACTTGGATTGCTAAGCTTAAGCAGGCCGACTTAATGGCGGTGGATACCGAGACCACCAGCTTAGATTATATGGTGGCGGAGCTAGTCGGGATCTCCTTCGCCGTTGAGGCGGGGAAAGCAGCCTATTTACCTTTGGCCCATGATTATGTTGGCGCGCCAACTCAACTCGATAAAACCGTTGCACTAGAAAAACTGCGCCCTCTTCTTGAAGATCCAACGATCAAGAAAGTCGGTCAAAACCTTAAGTACGACATTAGCATCTTAGCCAATGCGGGTATTAAACTGCAGGGCGTTGCTTTCGATACTATGCTCGAATCCTATGTGTTTAACTCAGTCGCTTCGCGCCATGATATGGACGGCCTTGCACTCAAATACTTAGGCCATAAAAACATTGGTTTTGAAGATATTGCAGGCAAAGGCGCTAAGCAACTCACCTTCAATCAAATTCCGCTGGAAAACGCCGCGCCCTACGCCGCCGAAGATGCCGATATCACCCTGCGCTTGCATCAGCACCTCTGGCCAAGGCTGGAGAAAGAAGTCGAGTTAGCCTCAGTTTTCACTGACATTGAATTACCTCTAATCCAAATACTTTCGGACATAGAGCGTCAGGGCGTATTAATCGATAGCATGTTACTCGGACAACAGAGTGAAGAGTTGGCGCGTAAAATCGATGAGCTAGAGTCTAAAGCCTATGATATTGCAGGCGAAAAGTTCAATTTAAGCTCACCCAAGCAATTGCAGGTGCTGTTTTTTGAAAAACTGGGCTATCCCATCACCAAAAAGACCCCAAAGGGCGCACCATCGACTGCTGAAGAAGTGCTCGTCGAATTGGCATTAGACTATCCACTTCCCAAAGTCATTCTCGAACACCGCAGCCTGACTAAATTAAAGAGTACCTACACGGATAAACTGCCGCTGATGGTCAATGCCAAAACTGGCAGAGTGCACACAAGCTACCATCAAGCCAATGCCGCCACGGGGCGTTTATCCTCGAGCGAGCCTAATCTGCAAAATATCCCTATTCGTACAGAGGAAGGGCGCCGCATTCGCCAAGCCTTTATCGCACCGCAAGGTCGTAAAATACTCGCCGCCGACTACTCACAAATTGAGCTGAGGATCATGGCGCATTTATCCCAAGATGCAGGTTTACTCAAGGCCTTCGCCGAAGGAAAAGACATTCACAGAGCCACGGCTGCAGAAGTATTTGGTACCGACTTTGACGATGTGACAACCGAGCAACGCCGCCGGGCTAAAGCAGTCAACTTCGGCTTAATCTACGGTATGTCGGCCTTTGGGTTAGCGCGTCAGCTCGATATTCCCCGCCACGAGGCCCAAACTTATATCGATACTTACTTTGCCCGCTACCCAGGTGTCTTAAAATATATGGAGGAAACCCGCGCCGGCGCCGCCGACTTAGGTTATGTCTCGACGTTGTTTGGCCGCCGTCTCTACCTACCCGAGATCCGTGATCGTAATGCGATGCGCCGCCAAGCCGCCGAACGAGCCGCTATTAACGCGCCAATGCAAGGCACCGCCGCCGACATTATCAAGAAAGCCATGATCAGCATTGCCAATTGGATAAAAACCGAAACCCAAGGCGAAATCGCCATGATCATGCAAGTGCACGACGAATTGGTGTTCGAAGTCGACGCCGACAAGGCTGAAACGCTCAAACTAAGAGTCTGTGAACTTATGGCCCAAGCAGCCAATTTAGATGTCGAGTTACTGGCCGAGGCGGGGATTGGTGATAACTGGGATCAGGCTCACTAACCCTGCGACATCCAACAACCAAACTAATTGAACAGAAGATAAAGCTAACCTGAATGCAATTTTTGAGTTCAGGTTAGCTCACTCGTATTTTAGTCAGCAGCGCCAGGCATTACCCTCGGCCACACAATCATCACCAAGTACTCATATAGCCAAGCACTCATAGCCAAAAAACCTAATGTACTTGGCGTCTCCTAATTCCGCGTCATCAATCGCAGGACACTCAAGTAGATTGTATATACTCAAAAGTGCCGTAACAGCTGTTCTCTCATGCGCACACTAAAACACTCAGCCGAATTTAGAGTAAAAACATTAAATCTCAAACATTGATCTTTTTCGTATATAAATTTCTTATTATTCCGTTAAATCAGCCAATTAAGTCTTTTTTGTGAAACTTTCAGATCAATTTGAGGTGTTTTTTCGCTCATAACCTGAGATCAAGCGCACATAATTACATCATTTTTGAAAAAACTGTTTTCCATTTAAAGATAAATAGCGTATTATTCTCTGCGTAGGGTACAGAGGTTAAGATGTTCTATCTTTCAGACCTTTATTTCACTTATAGTGATGAGCCAAATTCTGGCGCCTCAGCAACTTGTTTGCTGAGGCTTTTTTTTGCTCTTTTTTTGAGTGCACGCATTTTTTAGAGTATTTACTTTAATAAAAGATAAATCCAATGTATGCTGTCTTCATTGAGAACCATTAAAGGTATTTAATGGTGCTTGAGTCTTGTTGAATTTAGCTTCTCCCCAAAAGAGCTAATATTTTTGGCCGATGACATAGTTATCGGCTATTTTTTTGCCTGAAATTTACAACAGTGGCAGCTAGATAGATTGGGGAAAGGAAGATTGGATAAGAGTAGAAGATGCACATACACAGCTAAATTTACGATTTAAGCTGTGTATGGGTTTTAAGCAATATATGCTGTTAATTCAACTATTCAGCACTACCTGCAGCATCTAGTTCATCGGCCAACCACTGAGGATGGCACCATTCATTCAGTATGCTTAGCACTTTAGGTTTTCCAGTGCCTTTAAGTGATGAAAACGGTTCAACTTGAACCCAATCACCAAAATCAGTTAAGGCTTTACGGACTTCATTAACGGTTTTCATCTTTGCACTTTGTGCTAACTTGTCAGACTTAGTCAACAACGCCAATACAGGTATTTCGCTAGCAACCGCCCACTCTATCATCTGCATATCCAGATCTTTTAGCGGGTGACGGATGTCCATTAACACAACAACACCACTTAAGCAGGCTCGCTTCTGTAAATATTCCCCAAGTGCTTGTTGCCATTTATTTTTCATCGCCAATGGCACCTGCGCAAAACCATAGCCCGGCAAGTCCACTAAACGACGCTGCGCATCCAACTCAAATACGTTAATAAGCTGAGTTCGACCAGGGGTTTTACTGGTTCTTGCTAAGTTTTTTTGCTCAGTTAATGCATTGAGTGCACTTGATTTTCCGGCATTTGAGCGACCAGCAAAAGCAATCTCAACTCCAACGTCACCGGGCAGATATTGATCCAAATGTGCAATGTCGGGTGCACTAATTAAAAACTTCGCCCTGCGAAAATCTATATGAGATTCAGTCACTATTTACTCCAAAATATTTTCTGCGCAATACCATAATTAATGAAGAATTGCTTACTTTTCCACGTTTTCGTGTAAAATATTACCCCGATCACATTAAACATATTTTACCACGCTTGCGGGTCACCCTAGTAAGCTCAGGATAATAATCTTAACCAGAAGTTGGAACGCCATGAAAAAGTTAGCTCTTGCGCTGTCTGTTGTAGTTGCCGCCATATCTTCACCTGCGATTGCAGAAGGTAATGCTGAAGCGGGAAAAACTAAAATTATCGTTTGCTCTGCCTGCCATGGTATGGACGGTAACAGTATGATCGATATGTATCCTAAGCTTGCGGGCCAACACGCCACTTACCTGCAAAAGCAACTACATGACTTCCGTAGTGCCGCACAAACCGGTGGCAAAGATGGCCGTATGGATCCTATCATGGGTGGCATGTCGATTGCTCTAAGCGATCAGGATATTCTCGATATTACCGCATATTTCTCCAGCCAAACTTTACAAGTCGCAGAAGTGAAAGATGTACCAGAGCTTGGTGCCAAGTTGTACAAAGGTGGAGATGTTTCGCGTGGTATTACAGCATGTATGGCATGCCATGGTCCTGATGGTAAAGGCGCTGAGCTTGCTGGCTTCCCCGCTTTAGCTGGCCAACACGCTAACTATATCAAAATCCAACTGACTAAGTTCCGCGATGCGGGTCGCAATAACGATCTCAACGGCATGATGCAAGATGTCGCGAAAAAGTTAAGCGACAGCGATATTGACGCTCTTTCTAAGTATCTATCTAGCTTGAAATAACACTCAAGTGCGTAGCTCAGTCCCTTTAGTCAAAGAGATTGAGTGACCACCAAGCCCCCGCAAGAATGGTTTATAACCTAAACCATTCTTGCGGTACTTCCCCTTTCCATTCTGCCTGTCCGCTTTAGTCATACTTCTCCGTAAAAAGTATCGCTAGCTAGCTTAGTCATTCTCCTTCCAACAACCTTGTACCACCAGCCAAACACCAAAAGTCATTTCATAAATAATCGCATGTTTATCCCCAAACAACCGGAAGGTGCAGAATTCAGCGTGAACTTAACGTACTTTAGGATAAAGAATGTTGTAAACACCCGATGAAAATTGGGATATTTTTGCAGAAAAGACGGCATTATCATTAGGTTTCACACTAGCATGTTTACGTTGACGTAAACTGATTAAGATTCCTACTTGACAGAGATCACAGATTTGGGGTTTAATAAGCCCCGTACCGAGATAAACCCATCTGTTTGTACAAAAAGATTAATAATAACGTGCAGATTTCGGTATAATTAACATTCAAGATATAAGAATAAATATATTCAATAACAATAATATAATTAAGACCACTCTCTAATAATAATAAGAGTCGTGATTTCGAGTTGAAATCCAGGTCAGTACATTTTTGTAAGGGATGGCCGATAACGCCAATTTGCGCTAAGCAAAACGCCTTACACTCAGGGTAACTTGCCCCATCAGGACACAGTTTGAATGATTCAAATTGTAGCAAAGGAAGCTAATAAGCTTAGGATGCACTGGCTGGAAGCTTGTTATCACTGGAAGGTACTTTAAACAACATGGATGGTTAACTTAACGTCAATGATGACGCTGCTATACAAGATGTGTCTTGAGACCATCTACGGAAACTGTGGTCAGGATGGCGACAGAAAATAAATTAAGTGTCTGGAAGACCGATAACTAAAATGTTGCAGGGAAAGCAGTAAAAAAAAGAAGGATACCGACCGGGAAAGTCGCATAGCAAGTATGGATACTTGGAATCAGGATAAGGTGCTAGATGCACCCTTTGTAAGGCGGCAGTTTAACTGCCGCCTTTTTCTTTATTGTCATTTGCAATCCACCCCTGTGCCGAAAATGTGCACTAACCCAATATAATTGGTACAATCAACGCCTTAATAATCTTTCTAGCTGACTCAATGCGCAGATGCCCCCTTTGTCATAACAGCCAAACTTATATACTCCTTCAGGATAAAAAACGGAGTTTTTATGTTTGTATGACTTGCGGGTTAACCTTTGCAGATGCCAGTAGCCATCTTCCCCCAGCAGCAGAAAAACAAAGATATGGCCGCTCTAGGGTCGCATCTAAGCAGCGGCAATTGTCACAGTTTATTTTGCCACTATTAGAACAGCTGCAATATCATCAAGCCGGCAGCTTATTAGGACTCAATTTTGGCCGCATACTCGATCAAACGAGTCTGACCACCATCGAATCCGCGGGACATACTCTGAATCAATACGATCCTTTTTTTGCGCCGGATCATGACACCCTAAAACAAGAATATGATTTTATCTGTTGCTACCGGGTGTTTGAGCATTTTCAGTACCCCATCAAAGAATGGAATCTACTCACTCGCTTACTCCGGCCAGGCGGCTGGTTAGCAATAAGTACGCCTTTATTGGTTGATTTGGAAGGGTTTGCTAAGTGGCACTATAAGAACAATCTTACCCATGTGAGTTTCTACCAAAGGCAAACCTTTGAGCACTTAGCTCAAAATAGTCATTTTGAACTATTATTTGCCGCGAAAGATCTCGTTTTGATGCAAAAAACATCATAATCTGGTATAACACCCGACCTAATTTAGCACCTTGTAGATAGGGTGATTCCATATCTGCAAGGCCACACGTTGTAAACAATTGAGAAAACCATGTCTCGTAGCAAGAAAACACGCAAGGGCGGCGAGAACAGCCCGAAGTTACAGCCAAGAGTGAAGAAGCAAGATCGCGCTGTAACCACAGGCAAACGTAAAGAAACGGGCAATAAATCGGGCAGTCGTCATAACGAAGGTCTTATCTTGGCTCAAGCGCCCCAACAAAATGCGGCGCAAAAAAAGGATCCGCGCCATGGCAGTAAAAAGCCTGTGGCTTTAGCGATTCCAGTCGTAGCAGAAACCGTTCAGACAGCGAAGGTTAAACAGCCTAAATTAACCGATGAGCAAAAACTGCTGAAGCTCGAAGAAGATCCAAGACTGAACCAGTTACTCGATATGCTGGAAGAAGGTCGCGATCTCAACGATGCAGATCAGAAATGGTTAGATCAACAGCTGAATAAGATTGAAGCTCTGATGATTAAGTTAGGTATTAGTGACGATATGGATGATAACGCACCTTCATCACCCGCTAAGTCCTTGTCTGACGATGAGTTATTCGACAAATTCGAATCGGGCGCTGACTTACTAAAAGATTATCAAGACAAGTTCTAACCTCTCAGTGCTAGGGCATGGGGAACTCAGTTTTTAGCTGTACTCCCTATGCCATTCATATAAGGAGTCTTTGTGTCTACGGCCATTGTCATTCTCGGTTTTTTTATCATAGTAGCGCTAAGTAGCTACGCCACTTACTTACTCTTAAAGTTGCAACGGCAAAAAAAGCGTCAGCAAGCAGCCCTTGTGGAACGTGAAGCCGTAGCAAATGCAAAACGCGCCCAAGTTTTAGATGATATTCGCTATATCGCTACAGCTATGATTGAGGACCGCTGTGAGATCTCCGAAGGCGTGGTCAGAATTGGACGATTATTTGAAATTTTATCCCTGAGTGAACGGGTCGCACCTGAATTTCCTGCATTATTCGAACACTTTGAGTTAATTAAAGATCATCCTATCATGGAAGCTCGTCAAGCCTTGCCTAAACAGGAAAGGATGAAATTAGACTTGATCAGAATGAAGTCAGAAGCCGCATTAGAGCAAGGCATTAGTGATGATGCGAAAAAACTGTCGGCGTACCAACCCAAAGCGATGCACTAAACAAATGAATTTCTAGACTTCAAGACCACTTTATTGCCGTGGTTTTGAAGTCATCTAGACAAAGCTCGTACCAATCTTACGCCCCTCCTCCCGTGAGCCTGCGCACAAAACCGCCAAATACCGACAGACAAGCGTACTTTTTTGATAGATATTGCGTAACTTCTAAAAAGACAGACGTCATTTTTACAACATAGATCAAGGTTATTTACTAAAGAACCTTGCATACTTCGCTTGTTGCTAATTTACCCTCGGAGGACACGCCTTGAAGCAGCCCACTCAGATTAGCTGGGATCAATCGATGATCGAAAAATATAACTACAGCGGTCCCCGTTATACGTCTTACCCAACGGCGCTCGAGTTCGATGACTCATTCACCGAACAGAACCTGCTGACGGCCATTGAAAATAGCAAAAGCGATAAACTGTCGCTGTATATTCATATCCCATTCTGCGCCAAGCTTTGTTATTACTGCGGCTGTAATAAAGTTATCACCCGCCATCCACACAAAGCCGATCAGTACATTGAATATTTAAGCCAAGAAATTATCAAACGTGCGCCCCTGTTTAAACATTACAGCGTGACCCAAATGCATTGGGGCGGCGGTACACCTACCTTCTTAAATCCAGAGCAAATTCTTAAGCTTACCTCTTTAATCAAGGCTAATTTTAACTTTGCCGCCGAAGGTGAGTTTTCGATTGAGGTCGATCCTCGCGAGATTGAGCTATCAATGCTCGACACTTTGAAAGAAGCAGGCTTTAACCGAATTTCTATCGGTGTCCAAGACTTTAATAAAGAAGTGCAAATTGCCGTTAATCGCGAACAAGATGAGCAATTTATCTTCGACTTGATGGCCAAAGCGAAAGCCATGGGCTTTGTGTCGACCAACATAGATTTAATCTATGGCTTACCACACCAAACGCCAGAAACCTTTGCAGCGACTATGCAGCGTGTTTTAGATTTGTCCCCTGACCGTCTGTCGGTATTTAACTATGCCCACTTACCTGCGCGCTTTGCAGCTCAACGTAAGATCAAAGACGAGCATTTACCTTCACCGAAGCAAAAACTCGAAATGTTGCACCAAACGATCGAGACCTTAACTGGTGCGGGTTACCAATATATCGGTATGGACCACTTTGCTAAACCCGATGACGAGTTAGCCAAGTTACAACGTGAAGGCAAACTGCACCGCAATTTCCAAGGTTATACCACCCAAGAAGAATGTGATTTGTTAGGTCTTGGCGTGTCGTCTATCAGTCAAATTGGCGACTGCTACGCGCAAAATCAAAAAGATATCCGCCCTTACTATGAAGCCATAGAAAAGGACGGCCATGCCCTGTGGAAAGGTTGCAGCCTAAACCGTGACGATGAAATCCGCCGCGTAGTGATTAAACAGCTGATTTGCCACTTCGACTTAGATATGGCGAAAATGGATGAAAAACTGGGGATTAAGTTTGAAGAATACTTCGCCGAAGACTTGAAACTACTACAAACCTTTATCGACGATAAATTAGTTGAAGTGGTCGACAGAAAAATCACTATCAGCCCAACGGGCCGCCTACTGATCCGTAATATCTGTATGTGCTTCGACCTTTACTACCGTCAAAAAGCGCGTCAGCAACAGTTCTCCCGCGTGATCTAACGCTTAGCGCAACTCCAATAAAAAATCCGACTTAAGGTCGGATTTTTTATTGCGATTAATCAGACCTTTTACGCTTTAGCGGCATACAGCGCCTTACGCTCAGAGTCCGATAAAAAGGCCATTTCAACGCCGTTACGTTGCACTTGGGCAAGCTCGGCATCGGTTAACTTGAGTTCCGACTTAGCAATACGATACTCATGCTTAATGTCGATAGCACTCACACCCGGATCATCGGTATTAAGGCTAATGAGTACTCCGGCATCCATAAAAGTTCTAAAGGGATGCTCAGCGTAAGAAGCAACAGTAGAAGTATGCAAGTTACTGGTTGGGCAAGACTCGATGCCAATACTGTGCTTAGCAAGATATTCCATCAGCTGAGGATCGTGAATCGCGTTCACCCCATGACCAATGCGAGTAGCACCAAGTTCTTGAATCGCTTGCCACATACTCTGTGACCCCGCGGCTTCACCGGCGTGAGCGGTAATCGCCAGACCAGCATCACGAACACGTTTAAAGTGTTCGTTGAATAACTCGCCTGGGAAGCCCAATTCATCACCGGCTAAGTCCATAGCCACGAGATGTTGTTTATGGGCGAGTAAGCCTTCCAGTTCTTGAGTACAAGCCGCTTGACCAAATGAACGTGACATAATGCCAATCAAATTGATCTTCACGTTATAGTCTTTTAAGCCCGCTTTAACGCCGTCGATCACTGCCTCAACTACGCCTTCAATCGGTAACTTATGGTTCATCGCCATATAGTAAGGACTAAAACGTAACTCGGCATAATCTAAGCCAGATAACGCCGCATCGGCGACGTTTTCATAGGCAACGCGTTTAACCGCATCCAAATCTGCGAGAACGGCAACCATCCAATCAAGCTTCTTTAAGAAGGCAACTAGGCTAGTTTCTTTCCCCTGAATTTGCACAAACGGTGCGAGCGTTGCTAAAGAATCGGCAGGTAGCGCAATGCCGTGTTGGTGTCCTAGCTCCCAAATGGTGTTCACCCGCACGTTACCGTCTAAGTGACGATGCAGATCCACCAAGGGAATGGATGTATCAATCATAATTAACCCCTATTTGAACTACCCAGCCAATGCTTTTGTTATTTGGTCGCGGGCGGACCCTAAGTTTAACACGCATTTTTAGGGGCATTTATGAGTTAAAGGTATTTAAATTCACATTCAGTCACAATTCCGCTTAATATCCATACAAGGATCTGCCTAAATCCTCAGGCATAATGAGTTCAATAACAACGAAAATATCAGAGAATGATCATGCATAAACTCTTAACCCCTAGTCTATTGATTTGTGCTTTAAGCGCCTGCAGCGTCAGCGCTCCTCAGGGACAAAACCCTCCATCTGCAGTCATCGTGACGTCCCCATCTCAAGCCAGTCCAATCTCCCCAGCACTACAAGCCATTATTGACCAAAGCTGGCAATTACAGCTCAGTGCCAGCCCAGAGATGGCCTATGGCATGGGGGACAAGAGTGCGGCAGGAAAGCTTCAAGATCTTTCTCCCGAAGCCTTAACCAAACTCAATCAAGGCCAAATTGCGATTTTAAGCCAATTGAAAGCGCTCGATCGCAGCCAGCTGAGTAAAGAGGATAAGATTAACGCTCAGATACTCGAAGATCAGATCCAAAATGATGTAGATCTCTATAAATACAAAGATTATTACCTGCCAATCACAGCTGAAAGCGGCTTCCACGCCTATATTTCATCGATTGCACAGGCTCGCTTTAATACCCTAGAAGACTATCAAAATTACATCGACAAGCTAAAAGCCCTACCCACCTACTTTGCCCAGCAGACCCATTGGTTAAAACAAGGCTTAGCCGAAGGTATAACTCCGCCTAAAGCCACGTTAACTGGGTTTGAAAATAGTATCAGTGCCTATATAGTTCCCGTTGAAAAAAGTAGTTATTTCAAGCCATTTACTCAATACCCAAGCCATTTTACTGCAGCGCAGAAAGTCCAATTAACGCAAGAAGGCCGAGCCCTAGTCGAAAAGACTGTCTTACCTGTTTATCAGAATTTCTATGACTTTATGACACAGGAATATATGCCCAATACGCGGGAGAACATTGCCGCCAGCAGTCTACCCGCAGGGAAAGCGTTTTATGAGAATCGCGTCCGTTATTACACCACCCTCGATATGACATCGGCGCAAGTGCATGAACTTGGCTTAAAAGAAGTGCAACGCATCCGCCAAGAGATGGAGCAAATCATCGCATCCGTTGGCTTTAAGGGCAGTTTTGCCGATTTTTTACATTTTCTACGCACCGATCCCCAGTTCTACACCACCAGTGCCGATCAGTTACTCAAAGAGGCCGCATTTATAGCGAAAAAAGCCGATGCCATGCTCCCCAAATATTTTGGTAAATTGCCTCGCCAACCCTATGGAATCGCCCCCGTTCCCGCTGAAATCGCACCTAAATATACCTCTGGCCGCTATTCGGGATCTAACCGCGATGACGAGCCCGGTTATTATTGGGTTAATACCTATGCCCTAGATAAACGGCCGCTCTACGAATTAGAAGCCTTAACCCTGCATGAAGCCGTCCCGGGGCATCATCTGCAAATATCACTCAACTCAGAACTCAGCGCATTACCCGATTTTCGCCGCTATGGTTATATCTCAGCCTTTGGTGAAGGTTGGGGTTTATATAGCGAATATTTAGGGTTGGAAGCGGGATTCTACCAAGATCCTTACAGTAACTTTGGCCGCCTAACCTATGAGATGTGGCGTGCAGCTCGCCTCGTGGTTGACACTGGGATGCATGCCCAGGGTTGGAGTCGAGAGCAGGCCATCGATTTTATGGCCAGCAATACCGCCCTATCATTACACAATGTCACCACTGAGATTGACCGCTATATCACTTGGCCAGGGCAAGCATTGTCCTACAAGATTGGCGAATTAACGATCAAGCGGTTACGAGCTAAGGCAGAACAGGAACTCGGCGACAAATTCGATATTCGCGCCTTCCATGATGCCGTGCTCGCAAATGGTTCCGTTCCCATGCGGATACTCGAAGAGCAGATAGATGACTTTATCGCAACTCAAAAAGCCAAGTCATAAAACTAGCTCTATAGGAGTCTGCATTTTCAGACTCCTATAGTTCTCTGTTACACTCTAGCAAACCTTTTTGCCAAGATATGTGCGACAGCGTATGAGCCAAGCTACCACTGTATTTTCAACCGAACACGATTTAAATACCTCAGAGCAGCAAGCCTTCTGGCAAACCGTAGTTCAAGGAACATTAACAGCAGCTGATGGTATCACTTTGGCCTATATGGTGGCATTACATCCCAAAGCGCACGCCAGCATAGTCCTTAGCAGTGGCCGAGTTGAATCCTATTTAAAGTATCAGGAACTGGTATTTGACTTGTACCAACAGGGCTATTCTGTTTATGCCATAGATCACCGCGGCCAAGGGCTGTCGGCACGGATGACAATCAATCCACACATGGGCCACGTGCGTAGATTTAATGATTATATCGATGACTTTGCGCTGTTTATGCACAAAATCGTACTTAACCAAGCCGCGCAACCTCTGTTCCTACTCGGGCATTCTATGGGGGGCGCCATTGGCACTTTATATTTAAAACAGCATCCAGATATTTTCACCGCGGCGGCATTTTCTGCGCCTATGTACGGTATCAAACTGCCAATGCCAAAGGGGTTTGTTCGCTGGTTGGCGAGTAAGTTAGACACTAGCCTTAATGGTGGCGAACCTAATTTTGTGCTCAGTGGGCAAAATTATAAAGCCGTACCATTTAAAGGAAATGACTTAACCCACAGCCAGGCAAGGTATCAAGCCTATAGGGAATTATATGAAGCAGCTCCAAAACTCCAACTCGGCTCGCCGACCAATCGCTGGCTAACTGAGTCTTTAGATGCGGCTGATTCCTGCGTATTGGCCACAACACATATCCGCACTCCCATACTGATCCTGCAGGCCAGCGAAGATAAAATTGTTGATAATGCAGCACAAAATCTTGCCGTCAGTTCTCACTGCCAATTAAAAGTAATTGCGGGGGCTGCCCATGAGATTTTTATGGAAAAAGACGCCTATCGAAATCAGGCCTTAAATTATGCGCTCGAGTTCTTTACACGCTACGTAATAAAGGACGAGGACAAACAAGCTGTTTAAAATCAGTGTAATTGAGTGGGCGACTAAAACAATAGCCTTGATACGCACGGCAGCCAAGGGCAGTAAAAACCTGTTGCTGCTTAACCGATTCAATCCCTTTAGCCACTAGTTGTATCTCAAATGCCTGTAGCGACTGGATTAAAGCACTTTGCCACAGTGATGAAGCCATAGCCGCGCAGTTGATATCCAGTTTCACTTCACTTATGGGGTATTTCATTAGGCAACTTAAAGCACTTTGGCCCACACCAAAGCCATCTAAGACAATGGGCACACCTGCAGCGAACAATTTACTGATACGTTCATTCACAAAGGTTTCTTGCATTAAGAATGTCGTTTCAGTGAGTTCAACCCCCAACTGATTCGCATCAAGAGCATAAGTACTAACCAACTCCAATAAATGCTCAATAAAATCAGCTTGGCAAAATGATAATGAGCTAATGTTGACTGTCATTCGTGGCAACACTAGGCCTTGGCCTTTCGCTTGCTGCAGTAACAGGCAGGCTCGTTTAAAGACGCTCAGATCTAAGGCCGCAATTAAACCACTACGCTCAGCCAGATGGATAAATTCAGCGGGTGCAATCACTTCGCCATTAGCTAGATACCAGCGGGATAATATTTCTGCAGAAATAATATCCCCATTTACATCAACCACAGGCTGGAAAACCAATGACAACTTATCTTGCTCTATCGCCGTCTTCAACTCTTGCTGCAGGAGTTCATCACGACTTTGACGTTTATCTAAATCCACATGATAGAAAGCACACCCCGCTTGCTCCTGTAACCTAGCAGCTTGCTTAGCGAGTTTTGCGCGATATAACACAGTAGAGGGCTCTAAGGTCTCAACACTATCGAGTAAATAAATCCCCACATTGGAATTCAGTTCGAAATGATGTTCAGCATAATGGAAAGGACGGGCGATGATTTGCCTTAACTCTGTCGCCAAAGCTAAGCCTCGGCGCCCCGCCATTTCTGCATCGACACCCAACTCTTTGGAAAGCAGGACAAAACGTCCCGCCTCTAAATGGCCAACGATAATATTCTCAGCAAAATAACTCGATAACCGTGCGCCAAGCTGGGCAAATAACCGTTCAAGTTCATGTGGCGTGAGGGAGTCCGCCACCCCAAAGCACTCGACTTCAACAAAGAAAAATCCGCCCCAATGGCCCGTGCTATTTCGTTGAACAAGAAATTGAGACAAACGATCCATAAATGTCGCGGGTAACATGCGGTGCCCCGCAACAGAGTTTTCAACGAGTTGGGCGATGGCAGCATGGTTCTTCTCACTCTCAGAGACATCCACATGAATTCCTATCATACGTGTCGGACGCCCTTGATGATCCCAATCGACTAGCATGCCACGATCGAGCACCCAAATATAATGTCCATCTCTGTGTTTAAGTCGATGAACACTCTCAAACTCTTTACTCTTACCACTCAAATATTCCTGCAAGCTATCTAAAACCGTTTGCCGGTCCTCAGGGTGTAAACGCGTCTCCCAAATCTGAAAAGAACCCTCAAGCTCATCCGGCGCATAGCCAATCATCTCCTTCCAGCGATCCGAGAGAAACACCTCACCCGTGCCTATATCCCAATCCCAAATACCATTGCGTGAACCTTCCACTGCAAATAGCCAACGCTGTTCGCTGTCATTCAATTGCTTAACGGCACGACCTAAACGTTCATGAACCTGTTGCAGGCTAGATTGAAGGGATAAAACCTCCGTAGAACTCCAAGGTATTTGAGTCGAAAATGCGGCGGTGCCGACCTGTTTAGCCGTCTCGCTCAAAATTTTAAATGGACGGATCAAAAGGTAATAAAGAATTAACGTAAAACCTATCAATAACAGACCGCCGAGTCCCCAGACACGGATAAAACGTTGCTGTAATTTGGCAGAAGCTTCAGAAACTAGGGGAGCAAGATCGGATTCAAGATAGATCAACTCCACAGCACCAGGAAATTGCGGCACTACCGGATAATAAGCTTGAATAGTTAACCGTTCGAGATTGACGGATATCTGTTGTAGGGAGGATTGAACAACGGCATGATGTTTCGTTACATCATAACCATCAATTACTTGGATTGCATTGCTATCACGCCAAACCGTATGATTAGCGAAACGAATCCGACTATCCGCATCGACTAAAATATACACCATAATACTCATATCTAGCGCGGCCAAGGAGACTTCCTGCTCAATACGCTCCACATCCTGTAAAGCTTGTGCCGATTGCACAACCGTCTGCATTCTGAATAATTGCTGCTTAATCTGATTTACCTGACGCTCGGCAAGCTCACCACGAACTTGATCACTCTCATACAGGTACTCACCCACGACTAACACTAAATAAAGTGTCAGCATACACAGTGGGATCAATACAGCGAGAGAAAGTTTACGAAGCATCGGCGCCCGACAACCTTTAATAAAATGAAGAATAGGCCAGTATGCTAACGGGAAAACACCGACTAAGCAAAAAGACTTAATTGAAACCTATAGCAATCCTCAACAAATATTGAAATTCTGCTGAAACATCAGAGTATAAAGGTAGAACAATAATGGATATCAGGAAATTGCAGTTCAAACATAAAAATCACAGACGCAAAAAAGCCAGCTTATTCAGCTGGCTTCGTTACATCTCAATGAGATAATTAGGCGCTTGGCGATGACCTACTCTCACATGGGGAGACCCCACACTACCATCGGCGCGATTGCGTTTCACTTCTGAGTTCGGGATGGGATCAGGTGGGACCACAATGCTATTGTCACCAAGCAAATTCGGTTTATTTAATGCCTTAGCATTAAATAATAATTCGGAAAGCTGACTGTCTTATTTAGCTAAGACTCTCTTTGAGTTCACACTTCATTAAGTGTTTATATTCTGTCTAAGTTCGCTTAGTACGACCTCCATGGACGGAGGAAGTGCTAGAAAATGTCTGGAACATTTTCAGTAAAACCCATCTGGGTTGTATGGTTAAGCCTCTCGAGTCATTAGTACATGTTAGCTCAACGCCTCACAACGCTTACACACCATGCCTATCAACGTCCTAGTCTCGAACGGCTCTTTAGAGGTCTTATAGACCTAGGGATGACTCATCTTGGGGCTCGCTTCCCGCTTAGATGCTTTCAGCGGTTATCGATTCCGAACGTAGCTACCGGGCAATGCCATTGGCATGACAACCCGAACACCAGCGGTTCGTTCACTCCGGTCCTCTCGTACTAGGAGCAACTCCCCTCAATCATCCAACGCCCACGGCAGATAGGGACCGAACTGTCTCACGACGTTCTGAACCCAGCTCGCGTACCACTTTAAATGGCGAACAGCCATACCCTTGGGACCGACTTCAGCCCCAGGATGTGATGAGCCGACATCGAGGTGCCAAACACCGCCGTCGATATGAACTCTTGGGCGGTATCAGCCTGTTATCCCCGGAGTACCTTTTATCCGTTGAGCGATGGCCCTTCCATTCAGAACCACCGGATCACTATGACCTACTTTCGTACCTGCTCGACGTGTCTGTCTCGCAGTTAAGCTGGCTTATGCCATTGCACTAACCGTACGATGTCCGACCGTACTTAGCCAACCTTCGTGCTCCTCCGTTACTCTTTGGGAGGAGACCGCCCCAGTCAAACTACCCACCAGGCACTGTCCCGAACCCCGATTAGGGGCCTCGGTTAGAACATCAAAACTACAAGGGTGGTATTTCAAGGACGACTCCATCAGAACTAGCGTTCCAACTTCATAGTCTCCCACCTATCCTACACATGTAGGTTCAATGTTCAGTGCCAAGCTATAGTAAAGGTTCACGGGGTCTTTCCGTCTAGCCGCGGGTATACGGCATCTTCACCGCAATTTCAACTTCACTGAGTCTCGGCTGGAGACAGCGTGGCCATCATTACGCCATTCGTGCAGGTCGGAACTTACCCGACAAGGAATTTCGCTACCTTAGGACCGTTATAGTTACGGCCGCCGTTTACCGGGGCTTCGATCATGAGCTTCTCTTGCGATAACCCAATCAATTAACCTTCCGGCACCGGGCAGGCGTCACACCGTATACTTCCTCTTGCGAGTTTGCACAGTGCTGTGTTTTTGATAAACAGTTGCAGCCACCTGGTATCTGCGACTCCCGTCAGCTTAGAGAGCAAGTCTCATCACCAACAAGAGCGTACCTTCTCCCGAAGTTACGGTACCATTTTGCCTAGTTCCTTCAGCCGAGTTCTCTCAAGCGCCTTGGTATTCTCTACCCGACCACCTGTGTCGGTTTGGGGTACGATTCCCGCTAACCTGAAGCTTAGAAGATTTTCCTGGAAGCATGGCATCAACTACTTCAGTCCCGTAGGACCTCGTCATCAGCTCTCGGCCTTTAGATTTCCCGGATTTGCCTAAGAAATCAGCCTACCACCTTAAACGCGGACTACCAACGCCGCGCTAGCCTAGCCTTCTCCGTCTCTCCATCGCAGTTAGCGGAAGTACAGAAATATTAATCTGTTTCCCATCGATTACGCCTTTCGGCCTCACCTTAGGGGTCGACTCACCCTGCCCCGATTAACGTTGGACAGGAACCCTTGGTCTTTCGGCGAGGGGGTTTTTCACCCCCTTTATCGTTACTCATGTCAGCATTCGCACTTCTGATACCTCCAGCGTGGGTTACCCCTTCACCTTCATCGGCTTACAGAACGCTCCTCTACCGCGCAACCCTAATGGGCTGCACCCGTAGCTTCGGTGGTATGTTTAGCCCCGTTACATCTTCCGCGCAGGCCGACTCGACTAGTGAGCTATTACGCTTTCTTTAAATGATGGCTGCTTCTAAGCCAACATCCTAGCTGTCTAAGCCTTCCCACATCGTTTCCCACTTAACATACACTTTGGGACCTTAGCTGACGGTCTGGGTTGTTTCCCTTTTGACGACGGACGTTAGCACCCGCCGTCTGTCTCCCGAGTAGTACTCATTGGTATTCGGAGTTTGCAAAGGGTTGGTAAGTCGGGATGACCCCCTAGCCTTAACAGTGCTCTACCCCCAATGGTATTCGCTCGAGGCGCTACCTAAATAGCTTTCGAGGAGAACCAGATATCTCCCGGTTTGATTGGCCTTTCACCCCCAGCCACAAGTCATCCGCTAATTTTTCAACATTAGTCGGTTCGGTCCTCCAGTTGATGTTACTCAACCTTCAACCTGCCCATGGCTAGATCACCGGGTTTCGGGTCTACACCTTGCAACTCAACGCGCAGTTAACACTCGGTTTCCCTACGGCTCCGCTATTCGCTTAACCTTGCTACAAAATGTAAGTCGCTGACCCATTATACAAAAGGTACGCAGTCACGGTCTCAAGAACCGCTCCCACTGCTTGTACGTATACGGTTTCAGGTTCTATTTCACTCCCCTCACAGGGGTTCTTTTCGCCTTTCCCTCACGGTACTGGTTCACTATCGGTCAGTCAGGAGTATTTAGCCTTGGAGGATGGTCCCCCCATATTCAAACAGGATGTCACGTGTCCCGCCTTACTCGTTTTCATCAATGGTTAGTTTTCGTGTACGGGGCTATCACCCTGTGCCGCTGCGCTTCCCAACGCATTCCACTAACACCCCACTGACTTAAGGGCTAATCCCCGTTCGCTCGCCGCTACTAGGGGAATCTCGGTTGATTTCTTTTCCTAAGGGTACTTAGATGTTTCAGTTCCCCTCGTTCGCCTCGCAACACTATGTATTCATGTTGCGATGACCGCTTATGCGGCCGGGTTCCCCCATTCGGACATCGTTAGCTCAAATGCTTGTTACTAGCTCGCCAACGCTTTTCGCAAGTTACTACGTCCTTCATCGCCTCTGACTGCCAAGGCATCCACCGTATACGCTTAGTCGCTTAACCATACAACCCAAATGAGTTTCACTCATCTGTGCCGCATTGCGACCAGCTGGTTTTACTTGTCTCATCTTCGACCAAGAAGATGGACTCGCCTTAGACTTGAATATTCAAGACACTTAATAAAGTGTTTGAGAACTCAATGTTTAATGCTCTCGCATTAAACCTTTTTCGTATCAACACAACGACAGACATCATTGTATTTAATACTATCAGCTTTCCAAATTGTTAAAGAACAAGCATCGCCGTTAAGACGTGCCACTCGCTCTACAAGAACAAGTTATCTGTGTGAACACTCAACAAACATCGAGTTAGTCGTATAGGTAAGGAGGTGATCCAGCCCCAGGTTCCCCTAGGGCTACCTTGTTACGACTTCACCCCAGTCATGAACCACAAAGTGGTGAGCGCCCCCCCGAAGGTTAAGCTACCCACTTCTTTTGCAGCCCACTCCCATGGTGTGACGGGCGGTGTGTACAAGGCCCGGGAACGTATTCACCGTGGCATTCTGATCCACGATTACTAGCGATTCCGACTTCATGGAGTCGAGTTGCAGACTCCAATCCGGACTACGACGAGCTTTGTGAGATTAGCTCTACCTCGCGGCTTTGCAACCCTCTGTACTCGCCATTGTAGCACGTGTGTAGCCCTACTCGTAAGGGCCATGATGACTTGACGTCGTCCCCACCTTCCTCCGGTTTATCACCGGCAGTCTCCCTAGAGTTCCCACCATTACGTGCTGGCAAATAAGGATAGGGGTTGCGCTCGTTGCGGGACTTAACCCAACATTTCACAACACGAGCTGACGACAGCCATGCAGCACCTGTCTCAGAGTTCCCGAAGGCACTAAGCTATCTCTAGCGAATTCTCTGGATGTCAAGAGTAGGTAAGGTTCTTCGCGTTGCATCGAATTAAACCACATGCTCCACCGCTTGTGCGGGCCCCCGTCAATTCATTTGAGTTTTAACCTTGCGGCCGTACTCCCCAGGCGGTCTACTTAATGCGTTAGCTTGAGAGCCCAGTGTTCAAGACACCAAACTCCGAGTAGACATCGTTTACGGCGTGGACTACCAGGGTATCTAATCCTGTTTGCTCCCCACGCTTTCGTGCATGAGCGTCAGTCTTTGTCCAGGGGGCCGCCTTCGCCACCGGTATTCCTCCAGATCTCTACGCATTTCACCGCTACACCTGGAATTCTACCCCCCTCTACAAGACTCTAGTTCGCCAGTTCGAAATGCTATTCCTAGGTTGAGCCCAGGGCTTTCACATCTCGCTTAACAAACCGCCTGCGCACGCTTTACGCCCAGTAATTCCGATTAACGCTCGGACCCTCCGTATTACCGCGGCTGCTGGCACGGAGTTAGCCGGTCCTTCTTCTGTAGGTAACGTCACAGCTACAGTTTATTAAACTGCAACCTTTCCTCCCTACTGAAAGTGCTTTACAACCCGAAGGCCTTCTTCACACACGCGGCATGGCTGCATCAGGGTTTCCCCCATTGTGCAATATTCCCCACTGCTGCCTCCCGTAGGAGTCTGGGCCGTGTCTCAGTCCCAGTGTGGCTGATCATCCTCTCAGAACAGCTAGGGATCGTCGCCTTGGTGAGCCATTACCTCACCAACTAGCTAATCCCACCTAGGTTCATCCAATCGCGAGAGGCCCGAAGGTCCCCCTCTTTCCCCCGTAGGGCGTATGCGGTATTAGCAGTCGTTTCCAACTGTTATCCCCCTCGACTGGGCAGATCCCTAGGCATTACTCACCCGTCCGCCGCTCGCCACCTCAGAAGTAAACTCCCTTGTGCTGCCGCTCGACTTGCATGTGTTAGGCCTGCCGCCAGCGTTCAATCTGAGCCATGATCAAACTCTTCAATTAAAGTTTTTTTGTTTCCGAAGAAACGGCTCAATGAATTCTGATTTTTTGTTTCAGCTTAAAAAGCCAAAACAAACTGTACATATTGCTATGAACACTCATTATTACATTGATTTAATTCTTTGACTGCCAACCCTAAGGTTAAGCAGTTTCGATTAACTCAACACCTGTGAGTGTCCACACAGATTTCTTGTTTTATCTTGTTAAAGAGCAACTCAACCTCATAAGAGAAGGTGAGTACCATACTGAGCGCCGAACGCTTCCAGTTGGCTAGGGCTGACTTCTCGTCAACTCAGGGTCGTGCATTTTACGCACTTCCCACTTCGCGTCAAGGAGTTTTTGCAAACTTTCTTTTCGCTCATCAATCAGTAAACTCATCGATGAACTGTCATATCAGGCAGCTTAGCGCCGTCTGCCGTGTCAGTGGATGCGCATTATAGGGAGCAGAAGATTTTGTGCAAGGGCTTTTTTAAGGTTTTTTGGATTTAATTTTGATTAGCCAATCTAGCCACATCATACCCACTTGTTACCCCCAGACTTATCCACATCAACAGCATTTGACAGCAAGATATCTGCTGCCCTATCAAAAAACTCAGAAAAACTATTCACATCTGGATATCGCGATTTGATTCGTTTTATTAAGCAACTTAAGTTCGTAATAACCTGCATCAGAACTGCTCACTGCCTATGGCACAATTCTATCTCTCTTAATTTCGTCTCAATGAAGATATTCCAGCTATGGAACACCGCTCGATAATATCCTCATCGCCACTAAAACAACTACTATCCTGCACATTTTGACGCAGCCATTGCCATACCTGCTCTATCGGATCCAGCTCTGGTGCTATAGGAACGCTTTAAGCTTAGCTTGTTGTGCAATGGACAATGTCGCAGGACGGCCTAGAGTAGGCGTTCGTCTAGACCTCTCAAACTTGAGGTAAATAGGCGGTGATCCACCGATTAACACTGATTCTACTGACCTTGGGCATACTTGCGATAGCGGTCCGAGAATGACCTTCAGTGAACTGAAGTAAAGCAAGATAACGCATACGTTTGCGTGCGCTTTTCTCCGATTTTACTAAGGCTGCGATGGTATGATTATTCATATTTTGTATGATTGAAAAAGTGAACATCAATTGGATCACATAATGTCACATTGATAAAATTGCCCCTTATTCACCAGAACTTAATCCAATAGAATTAGACTGGCAGTGGCAACAACATTGCCCATCCAACCGATTATTTAAAGATTATCAAGATAATCTTGAGCAGATTTAGAAAGTTAGATTAAAACTAAACGCAAAAAAGCCAGCTTATTCAGCTGGCTTCGTTACATCTCAATGAGATAATTAGGCGCTTGGCGATGACCTACTCTCACATGGGGAGACCCCACACTACCATCGGCGCGATTGCGTTTCACTTCT
>NZ_JAKUKD010000021.1:0-91939 GCF_024197625.1 Shewanella sp. KJ2020
AGGCTAAGCAGTTTCGATTAACTCAACACCTGTGAGTGTCCACACAGATTTCTTGTTTTATCTTGTTAAAGAGCAACTCAACCTCGTAAGAGAGGGTGAGTACCACACTGAGCGCCGAACGCTTCCACTTGGCTAGGGCTGACTTCTCGTCAACTCAGGGTCGTGCATTTTACGCATTTCCCGTTTCGCGTCAAGGAGTATTTTTCAACTTCTTGCTACGCTTGAATTAAGTGCTTAAAAGCTGCTCAATTCAAGCTAACTCGCCAGCTTGCTTTCGCTGTCTGCCGTGTCAGTGGATGCGCATTATAGGGAGATTGAGAAAGTCCGCAACCCCTATTTTTAAGATAATTGTCATTTTCTCACTGTTCGTTGGATATTTGACCTGACCCGCTAGTTTTTAACCTTTATAATGCTAAAAACCACTCAATTAGGGACTTTTCTATGTCAGGGCCACTCAGAACTTACCAAGGTATTCACCCTCAATTAGGCAATAACGTGTATGTAGATGAAGCTTCGGTGCTTGTTGGGGATATTACTTTAGATACTGACGCCAGTATTTGGCCTATGGTGGCGGCACGTGGTGATGTTAACCATATTCGAATTGGTAAACGCTCCAATGTACAGGATGGCAGCATATTGCACGTGACCCGCAAATCCGCTTCTCGTCCTGATGGTCATCCACTGATTATTGGTGATGATGTGACTATTGGTCATAAGGCGATGCTCCACGGTTGCAAAGTCGGTAACCGAGTATTAGTGGGCATGGGCGCGATTATTCTCGACGGTGCGATTTTAGAAGATGATGTGATCTTAGGAGCGGGTTCATTAGTCCCGCCGGGCAAGGTATTGCAGAGTGGCTATTTATATGTAGGGAGCCCGGTTAAACAGGCTCGCCCATTAACGCCCGCCGAGATGGCCTTTTTGCCAGAATCTGCCGACAACTATGTCAGACTGAAAAACGAATACTTAGTCGAGTTACAAAACCTCTAATCACTTACTGTTAGTCGCTTAGCATCACTATATAAGAAAGGCGGCGGAGACTCATTCAGTCTCTGCCGCCTTTTACTATTCGCTAATTGATTAGTACTCTATATCTAACTTTGGCGTATAAAACCGTTTTAACGGGCTTATATGGTTAACAATGCTGCAATGGCAATCGAATCCAATTCAATTAAGCCATCGGTTGTGACATCGTGTTTATGGGAGCCTGTTATTTTCATGTACCCTATCTCTTAAATTCATCTAGCCTAAGTGTACTGCTCCAAACTCATCGAACTCTTCGGCTTCAATTAACTCTTCCGCCATTTCTTCGGCATCAAATCTCACCGCATCAAACAAGGCCAGCATAGCGGCGGCTTCATCGGTACTCGGCTGCGGGGAGAAATCATTCAACTCTGCTAACTTATTCGCACTGATATAACACTTGATGTTCATCCCCTGCGACTGCGCGATAAAACAGACTCGCTTGTGGGCGTCGTCCCAATACTGCAGTTCGGGGAAAAGAATACTTTGATTCATGCGTCCTACTTAGGCTCAGCCTTTAGTTTGTCCCGCAACAGAGTCAACACTGCTTGAGTATCGGGTTCAACACCTCGCCATAGGGTAAAACTTTTAGCCGCTTGTCCGACTAACATACCGAGCCCATCAATGACTTTCGCCGCACCTTGGGAGAGCGCCCATTGGTTAAACGCGGTGACCGAGGCGCCATACATCATGTCATAACAAACCGTTTGGGTGGTGATGACCTGCGCTGGCACGGGGGGCAACTCACCCGCGAGGCTAGCCGAGGTTGAGTTAATGATGATATCGAACTCACCCGCAAGAGCACTCATTTCTACGGCGGAGACTCTATTCGCAAAAGCACCCTCATCCACAGCAGTAAAGATATCGACCAGAAGCTGCGCCTTAGTATGAGTGCGATTGCTAATCGTTAGCTGCGCAATTCCGGCATTTAATAACGGTAGAATACAACCGCGCGCCGCACCACCAGCACCAATAAGTAACACGCGCTTATCTTGCAAGCTGCCTAAGTTAGCGATGAGATCGGCCACCAGCCCTAAACCGTCGGTATTATCACCACGAATAGTGCCGTCGGCCAATACGCTTAAAGTGTTTACCGCGCCGGCGAGTTTGGCCTCTGGGCTGAGACTGTCACACAGCGCAAAAGCTTGCTCCTTAAAAGGCACGGTCACATTCGCCCCCTTGCCGCCCGCATTGAAAAACGCCGTCAAAGAGGCTTCAAAACCATCCACTGGAGCAAGAATGGCTTCATAGGTTAATGATTCTTGAGTGGGCGCAGCAAATTGTCCATGGATAAACGGCGATTTACTGTGGATAATGGGATTGCCAAACACTGCGTATCTGTCTGTCATAGCGATATTAAATTTCAGGTTCAATGGCTTTGCAGTCTAACGCGCTTTTAGGGGCACGCAAGCCAAATTATACTCAACTGAATTTCACGCTATGTTTCACGCTATAATGCGCCATCGGCTCAATACGCTCTATTTTAGTGAACGACTATTTCAATGAACTGGCTTAAAAAGATTTTTAGTAAACACACTCCACCGCAGGATGATCGCGATCCGACTCAATCGAACGCCTATGACTTAATCGGCGGCGAAAAAGTGCTCCGCGCTATCGCCAAGAGTTTTTATCGGAAGATGGCAAGCTCAGCCGAAACGACAACACTGCTTGCCATTCATAGGGCGCCAATTGCGGAATCAGAGCAGAAGTTATTCGAATTTTTAAGCGGTTGGCTCGGCGGGCCGCAGCTTTATCAGCAAAAGTATGGTCATCCAGCGTTACGCGCTCGCCATATGCCCTTTGCCGTCGATGAGGCGATGCGCGATCAATGGCTGTTTTGCATGAAGTTTGCGATTGAAGAGAACATAAAAAAGCCAGAGCATAGGGCCGCCATCTTTGAGGCGATTTCAACTCTGGCCGATCATATGCGTAATCAATAAAGTGGATATTGCCTCCACTTTTTAAGATTAACGACTAAACCCAGTCGCGGGGTTTGAGGTAGTTATCGTACAAATCTGCCTCAGGGCTTTCCGCCTCTGGAGTATAGCCATATTGCCAACGCACTAATGGCGGCATTGACATCAAAATAGACTCAGTACGTCCGCCAGTCTGTAGACCAAATAAAGTGCCTCTGTCGTAGACTAAGTTGAACTCAACATAACGACCACGACGATAGAGTTGGAACTGACGCTCACGTTCACCGAACTCAGTATCTTTACGACGCTCAACAATCGGCGCATAGGCGGTTAAGAAACCATTGCCCACTGCTTGCATAAAGCTAAAGCTTTGATCGAATCCAGCTTGGTTTAAGTCATCGAAAAATAACCCACCCACGCCGCGGGTTTCATTGCGGTGCGGCAGGAAGAAATACTCATCGCACCACTTCTTATACTTGGGATAAACCTCATCCCCGAAAGGCGCGCAAATATCCTTAGAGGTTTGGTGCCACTCGCGCACATCTTCTTCAAAGGGATAATAAGGCGTTAAGTCAAAACCACCGCCAAACCACCACACGGGATCGGCGCCCTCTTTTTGGGCAATAAAGAAGCGCACATTAGCGTGAGTCGTTGGGATATAAGGATTATTAGGATGGATCACTAAAGACACACCCATGGCTTCGAAGCTGCGACCCGCCAATTCTGGACGATGCGCCGTAGCCGACGCCGGCATAGCAGCGCCAGTCACATGGGAAAAGTTAACCCCAGCTTGCTCGAACACCGCGCCTTGAGTTAATACTCGGCTGGTGCCACCGCCGCCTTCGGCACGGGTCCATGAGTCGGCAGCAAAGGTCGCCTGGCCATCTAGCGCCTGTAAACCAGCACAAATTCGGTTTTGTAGATCGAGTAAAAACGCTTTTACCACTGCAGCATCTGGCACACTCATCTTTTTATGATCCTTACTGTTATTCACTTATTGTCCATTGCGTAAAATTTTGCCGCTACGCGCATCGATAATAGTTGAGGGCTGACGTTGTTCGCCGAGTTTCCCTAGCACTAGTGCATCAATTTTACCTTCAAAATCGGCAAGTATTTCAGCGGCAGATAATGCAGGGTCTTCGCCCGCAAGGTTGGCGCTGGTTGACACTAAAGGTTTACCTAAGGCTTGGCACAATGCACGCACACCTTCATGGGCCGATACGCGCACGGCGATAGAGTCAAATTCGCCACAGAGGTATTTTGAAACCTGTGCTTTGATTGGCATTACAAAGGTGAATGGGCCAGGCCACTTAGAAAATGCAAGCTCAAGCTGCTCAGCAGTCAATTGTGATTCATCAACATAAGCTAAAAGCTGCTGAAAATCACTGGCGACAAGGATTAAGCCCTTTTGCCATGGACGCTGTTTAACCGCCAATAACTTTTGAATAGCAGTGTCGTTATCTGGGTCACAACCTAGACCATAAACCGCCTCGGTTGGATAAGCGATAACACCGCCATTAAGCAGAATGTCTTTTATATCAGATGGGTGCAGCTGCAGCATCTTAGGATCACCTTTTGAGTATTGTCGATTTCTACAATCAAATCATTGGATAAATTCGAATACTGACCGCCCCATCAGCGGCCAGCCAAGGATTATACTCAAGCCACTTTCATCGGCCAAATATTAAGATGCGTGTCACACAATAAACTAAAGTGGTCTTTTGTATTTGCAGCTTTTTTGCGGGCATTCTAAGCGCATCCCAGCCGCGCCTTTACGCTCGACTAAAATCCCATAACCACAATCGGGGCACTCTTCAGCAATCGGTGGATAATTCACAATAAACTTACACTTAGGGTAAGCACTACAGGCATAAAAACTCTTACCGAAACGACTCGTTCTATGTTCGAGTTTACCCATTTTGCATTCTGGACAAGGGATATCAGGTTTGTCGCTCGCTTGATCCTGTTTTTCAATGTGCGTGCAACTTGGATATTGAGTACAGCCGATAAAGATCCCAAAACGTCCCGACTTTACCGCCAATTCATGGCCACATTCAGGGCAGACTGAACCCTCAATCACTTGGGTTTCAATGGATTCGTGTTGTACTAAAGGACGCGTATACTCACAGTTCGGATAGTTATTACAACCAATAAAACTGCCGTGCTTACTGTGTTTTACCGTTAACTCACTGCCGCACTCGGGGCAAAGTTCGTACTCTTTTTCCAAGGCGTGCTCATGGGCACTAAATAATTGTTCATCGATCTTAGACATAATCATTCACCACCAATCAAAGCGCATAACGCTTGGCCACCAACAAACTCATGGCATCAAAAAAGGAGGGCTTAGCCTCCTTTCTCTCATTATTCATAGTATCGCAACGATTAAGAATGTAGTCGGCCTTCGGGCTGCTCAAAAATTAAATCTTCCATTTGCTCATAGGCGGATTCATGGCCGGGGGCGTTGAATAGCACCATCAAGATAACCCACTTTAGATCTTCGAGGACTAAGGTAGGTTCATCAAGCTCCATGACTCTGTCGATCACCATTTCACGGGTTTCGACATTCAGCACTTTCACTTGCTCTAAAAACAGCAAGAAACCACGGCATTCCACATCTAACTTTTCCATTTCGTCTTTAGTGTAAATGCGAAATGAATGTTGATCATGGTTACACAGGTAAGGTTTATCCCCTTCCTGTAGTTCCGCTAGACGTTCCAACCAAGTTAACGCCTTTAAAATTTCGGACTGGTGGAAACCAGCGCGAGTGAGTTCCTTGGTTAACTCGTCTTCATCCACTAATAGTTCAACTTCACTGTGAACATAGTTTTCAAATAGATACATGAGGATATCAAACATGGCTAGCTCCTCTTTACTCTGACGTAACCACCGGGTACTGCAATAACCCAACCTTGCAACTCAAGTTCAAGCATTTGTTCTAACACCAGATCTATCGTTTTTCCACTATGTTCAACTACAGCATCAATTGTTGTAGCTTCATAACCTACACTAGCTAACAGCGACGAAAATGGCAAATGACAAATCTCATCTTGCTGTAGCTGTATATGGTGGCATAACGCTAACTCTTCAAGGTGAAAAGCGGTCAAACTTGCCAACTCACCTACTATATCGGCCGCGGTTTCCACAAGTTTTGCGCCATCACGCAATAAATCATGGCAACCTTGATGATAGCCACCGAGGATAGAACCAGGAACGGCAAACACCTCACGCCCTTGCTCCATTGCCAGTCTGGCGGTAATCAAAGAACCGCTTTTACGGCAAGCCTCTACCACTAGCGTACCTAGAGAAAGACCGCTAATAATGCGATTTCGTTTCGGGAAATTACCCGCAAACGGCCCAACATCTGGCCAAAACTCGCTGAGTATACAGCCTTGTTGCTGAATATTCTCATAAAGCTGTCGATGTCTACGGGGATAAATTGTATCAATGCCGGTTCCCAGCACTGCAATCGTCCTTTGGCTCCTATCGACACAGGCCTTATGGGCGGCACCATCAATCCCCATTGCCATACCACTACAAATACCAAATCCAAGGGCAGACATTTCACTCGCTAATTGATAAGCCACCTGTAAACCACCAGGCGATGCATTTCGGCTCCCAACAATGGCGAGATAAGGTAAAACCAATGCCTCTATGCATCCTTTAACAAATAGCACTGTGGGTGGATCGGACAATTGTTTTAATAAGGGAGGATAAAGGGGATCGGAGAAGCAAATTAGATGATTGAACTCAGATTGTTGTTGCCACTCAAGGGCGGCATCCACTTTTTGATAATCAATAGTAAGGCTATGGAGTCGTTTATCCGATAAAGGTAGGGCTTGTCTTTCATGCTCTAACCTTTGTCTGAGGTCGTCCACTTCCATGTGTTTTAATAATTGTTGGATCTGGGCGGGTCCAAGCCCAGATACAGCACTAACAACTAACCAATCGACCAAGTGTGCAGAAATTATTGACCTCTATAGGCTAAAGAGTCGGGAGCAACAAGCTTATCGTCAACTCGAACTGGACGTTCATTGGCGACAATTAATCCTAAGCTTGCCTTATCAAATACTTTAAAAACTAACAATCTACCATGGTAAATATCAGGCATTTTTATCGCTCGATCCGATGAGATTGATGCGACAATATTGTCATAGGCCGTACGTTCGGTGGCAGGTACGGGTAAACCATCATGGCCGATGACTATCTCTTCACCATCACGATAAATAGAGAACACTTCACCGGGTTCGACGCCATCCTGTTTACCCTTATCTAAGTACACGACATTCAACTTACCTGCTTCGCGCATCTTAGACTCAATGGCTAGCACTGTGGCTGGGGTCTTTAAATCAGCGGCTTTAGGGGTGAAATAGGCCGATATTAGAGAATCATCTTCCATCGGCAATACTTTAAAACCAGCCTTAGTCTCACGGTAATTACTCAGCAGTTTTATTTTTGAAACTTTCCCAGATTCAATAACTTGCCCAGTTGATGATAACACCGCCTCCTGCCCTAAGGCTTCGCCCGTTTCCTTATTGAAAAATTCACGACCACGCTCATAGACACCGTATTTTTTATGCAAAGGTAATTCGCTGTCGATATAAATCACATCACCCAACACATGGTGGCGTGAAGGGCTTTCACCCGCGAGCACCATAGGCTGCTCGGCTAGCCACAGCGAATCAACCACACGATTTTGAACCAGATAATTCTCAATCAGAGCCAGATCAACGGCGGGTACTGCGTCACTCTTGGAAATGATACGCCCCTCAGGACTCTTTCTAACATGGGGTTTACCGTCATTGGAGCCATTACGGACTAATCTAGGTTGGCCATCGATAAAGACTAACGTGAGCAGATCACCGGGATAAATAAGGTGGGGGTTTGCAATCTGTGGGTTAACATCCCATAGACTTGGCCATTTCCACGGATCATTTAAAAACGTCGCGGAAATATCCCAAAGGGTATCGCCCTTCTTTACCACATATGACTCAGGATGCCCCGCTTTAAGTGTCAGGGTATCTGCGGAAACAAATGTGCAATTGAATGTCATTAACGCGAGTAAAATTAACCGTTTCATGGTGCAGTCCATGTTGTTTGGCTCTTAAATCGAGCTTTTACTGTTATTGATAGGCACTAAAGATTAAAATTAACCCATTAGCCTCAGTCAGTATAACCAACTGGCTGAGATTTGACAGACTTGTTAAGAGTTTAAGTATGGCACTGTTAAAAGTTTTACGCTTTCCCGATGAAAGATTGCGAACTCAAGCGACACCTATCACTGAGTTTAATGCTGAGTTGCAAACTCAAATTGATGATATGTTCGAGACCATGTACCAAGAAAAAGGGATTGGTCTGGCTGCGACTCAAGTCGATTACCATAAACAGCTGATCGTCATGGATTTACAAGATGACGTCGAACGCCCTAAGGTATTTATCAACCCGGAAATTATTGCCAGTAGTGGTGATTTTTGTAACGAGGAAGGCTGCCTGTCTGTTCCTGGGGTTTATGCCAAGGTCGATCGCGCAGAGTTTGTTACAGTCAAAGCCTTAGATAGGCACGGTAACGAATTTACGGTTGAAGCTAATGAACTGTTTGCCATTTGTATCCAGCATGAAATGGATCACCTCAAAGGCAAATTGTTTGTCGACTACCTGTCGCCGTTAAAGCGTCAACGGATCAAACAGAAACTTGAAAAAGCGGCCCGATTGGACGCCAAAGAAGCATAGGATTAGATTTGAAACCACTCAACATCATCTTTGCCGGAACACCGGATTTTGCTGCTCGCCATTTACAGGCGCTACTCGACTCACACCATAATGTGATTGGCGTTTACACTCAGCCAGATAGACCCGCAGGGCGCGGCAAGAAACTGACCGCCAGCCCAGTAAAAGAACTCGCGCTCGCCAATAATATTCCAGTTTACCAACCCGGTTCACTTCGCAAAGAACCCGCACAACAGGAACTGGCCGCACTCAATGCCGATATTATGGTAGTCGTCGCCTACGGTTTAATTCTGCCCAAAGTCGTCCTAGATACACCGCGCTTAGGTTGTATCAACGTGCATGGTTCTATTTTGCCACGCTGGCGCGGCGCGGCACCGATCCAACGCGCGTTGTGGGCAGGCGATAAAACAACTGGCGTCACCGTTATGCAAATGGATGTTGGCCTAGATACGGGTGATATGCTGCTCAAAACGACGCTACCGATTGAAGATGATGATACTTCGGCCAGCCTTTATGAAAAACTCGCAGAGCAAGGTCCCACAGCCCTATTGCAAGCCCTTGAAGGTTTAGCAAACGGCACCTTAGCCGCTGAAAAACAAGATGAAACCTTAGCTAGCTACGCAGAGAAACTCAGCAAAGAAGAAGCCAGACTCGACTGGAATAAGTCTGCGAAACAACTATGGCAGGAAGTTCGCGCCTTTAATCCTTGGCCAGTAAGCTATTTTGAGCACCAAGGCAACACCATCAAAGTGTGGCAGACCCAAGTCAGCCAAGCCACCAGCAATGCAGAGCCAGGTACTATTATCAGCGCTAGCAAGAAAGGCATAGAAGTCGCGACTGGTGATGGTGTGTTAACCCTGCTGAGCATGCAATTGCCCGGAAAGAAACCACTCAGCGTTGCCGATATTCTCAATGCCCGCGGTGAATGGTTTAGCCCTAATACTCGCCTAAACAGCGAGGCACAATAATGATGAACTTGCGTGCGCTGGCGGCGAAAGCCATTTTCGAGGTATTGGAAAAGGGCGTGTCGCTCTCGGTCGCCCTACCCGAACAACAAAAACACCTTACCAGCGGCAAAGATAAAGCCCTGCTCGCCGAACTCTGCTACGGCGTGATGCGCACTCTGCCACAAATCGAAAAACGCATCAGCGAATGCCTCGAAAAACCCTTAAAAGGCAAACAGCGGATCATTCATCAGCTATTAATTGTGGGCTGTTATCAGTTGTACTTCACCCGCATCCCGAGCCACGCCGCGATTTCAGAAACCGCCGAAGCCTGTCGCCAGTTAAAATTTGAAGGCATGGTCAAAGTGGTTAACGGCGTACTGCGTAATATTCAACGTCAATTAACCCCGCTGAGCACAGAGTCGGAAACCTTAAGCTACAACACGCCCGCTTGGTTGATTAAACGCTTAAAAGCCGCTTATCCCGACAACTGGCAAGAAGTCATCCAACAGAGTCACGAACGTCCGCCGATGTGGCTGCGCAACAATCGCCTCTCTCAAAGCCGCGATGCATATCTTGCCGCCCTGAGTGAGCTAGAGATAGAAGCGAGTGCGGGCCTCAGTGATGACGCCATACTACTCGCCCATCCCAAGGATGTAGCGACACTGCCGCGTTTCTATGAAGGCGCCGCATCGGTGCAAGATGGCGCAGCCCAATGGGCGGCGACACTGTTAGCACCAAAGGCCAATGAACTCGTTCTCGATGCCTGCGCTGCGCCCGGCGGCAAAAGCTGTCATTTACTCGAACTGCAGCCGAGTATCAAACTCGTCGCCGTCGACTTTGATGCCAAACGCCTCGAGCGCGTGCAACAGAACCTTGACCGTTTGTCATTAAAAGCGGAGCTTATCCATGGTGATGCGGCCAATATTGACTCATGGTGGCAAGGTGGACAATTTGATCGTATCTTACTGGACGCCCCCTGTTCGGCCACAGGCGTGATCCGTCGTCATCCCGATATTAAGTGGCTACGCAAAAATCATGACATAGAAGAACTCGCCGAACTGCAACAGCAAATTCTCGATCATTGCTGGAAATGGCTAAAACCCGGCGGCACGCTTCTTTATGCCACGTGTTCGATTTTGCCGCAGGAAAACAGCGACCAAATCAAAGCATTTTTGGCCAGAACAGTAGATGCTAAGCTAGATATACTCACCCAGCAGACTTCGGCCCAAGATATAGGTTGGCAAATCACGCCAGGGCAAGACAATATGGATGGGTTTTATTACGCCCGTTTATTAAAAGCAACCCATTAGGAAGTAAGCAAGGCCATGAAAATTATCATATTAGGTGCGGGTCAAGTTGGGGGAACCTTGGCCGAGAATTTGGTCGGTGAGAATAATGACATCACCATAGTCGATAGCGACAAGTCCAGATTACGTGCCCTGCAGGATAAATATGACCTTCGTGTTGTGGCGGGACATGGTGCTCATCCCGATGTGCTAAAAGAAGCAGGCGCCGAAGATGCCGACATGCTTATTGCTGTTACCAACAGCGATGAATGCAACATGGTCGCCTGCCAAATGGCCTACAGCCTCTTTGGCACTCCCACTAAAATCGCCCGTATCCGCTCAGAACCCTATCTGGCGATGCGCGATAAATTGTTTATCGACAGTGAAACTAAGAACAGTGAGGGTCGCCCCCGCGGCGGTTTTGTTATTGACGAACTAATCGCCCCAGAACAGTTAGTGACCGCTTACATTCAACGTCTGGTTGAGTATCCAGGTGCACTGCAAGTGCTCGAATTTGCCGAAGGGCGCTTAAGTTTGGTTGCGGTTCGCGCCTATTATGGCGGCCCACTGGTAGGAAATGCGTTAGCGGCACTGCGCGAACATATGCCCAATATTGATACCCGGGTGGCGGCGATTTTCCGCCAAGGTCGCCCTATCATGCCCCGTGGCACGACAATTATCGAGGCCGATGATGAAGTTTTCTTCGTCGCCGACAGTCGCCACATTCGCGCAGTAATGAGCGAAATGCAAAAGCTCGATAACTCCTACCGCAATATTATGATCGCCGGTGGTGGCAACATAGGTTTAGGCCTCGCAAAGCGCCTCGAGCGCACTCATTCAGTCAAGCTGATTGAACATAAGTTTGAGCGTGCGGAGGCCCTCTCGGAGCAGCTTGAAAACACGACGGTATTCTGCGGTGATGCATCGGATCAGGAATTATTGCTCGAAGAGCATATAGATCAAACCGACGTATTTATTGCAGTTACCAACGACGATGAAGCCAATATAATGTCGGCGTTGCTGGCAAAGCGTATGGGAGCCAAAAAGGTGATGGTACTGATCCAACGTGAAGCCTATGTAGACATAGTCCAAGAAGCCAATATTGATATCGCTATTTCGCCACAGCAAGCTACGATTTCAGCCCTATTAACCCATATCCGTCAGGGAGATATCTGCAACGTTTACTCCCTACGTCGCGGTGCCGCCGAGGCGATTGAAGCGATTGCCCACGGCGATTCCAGCACTTCTAAGGTGGTGGGTAAGGCGATTGGAGAAATTAAATTACCGCCAGGAACGACCATAGGCGCCATAGTTCGCAACGACGAAGTATTAATGGCCCACGACAAAACCGTGATAGAGCAAGGAGATCATGTGATCTTATTCCTCGTGAATAAGAAGTTTGTCGGCGAAGTCGAAAAACTGTTCCAACCGAGTGCTTTTTTCTTCTAACTGCCTTAGTAAGCTAATGTATGCTGAACTTTAGACCGCTATTGTTTATTCTAGGGCTGTTTCTCTCCATGTTAACAGCCTTTATGTTTGTGCCACTCCTCGTCGCCACTTTCAATGGCGAAGAGACGGTGGGGTCATTCATGGTATCGGCCTTAGCAACAGGGATTTGCGCCAGCCTTTGTCTGCATAACGGCCAAAGCAAAGCGATTCACCTCAATATTCGTGATATGTTTTTGCTCACCAGCCTAACCTGGCTGATTGTGAGTCTATTTGCGGCCATGCCTTTTACCTTGTACCACGGTATTGGTTATACGGACGCTTTTTTCGAGACCATGTCCGGCATTACCACAACTGGCTCCACCGTCCTCTCAGGTTTAGATACTATGGATCACAGTATCTTGATCTGGCGCTCTTTACTGCAATGGCTTGGCGGGATTGGTTTTATCGTGATGGCGGTAGCGATTCTCCCCTTCTTAAACGTCGGTGGTATGCGGCTATTCCGTACTGAGTCTTCCGACTGGAGCGACAAAGCCGTTCCTCGTACTCAAAATATGGCTAAACACCTGTTTTTTATTTATGTTTTACTCACAGCAATCTGCTGCTTTGCCTACCACCTTACGGGTATGACTTGGTTTGAAGCCATCAACCATGCGATGACGACCCTATCGACTGGCGGTTATTCCACCTCTGACAGCTCTATGGCGGCTTTTTCAAACTCGGCCCACTGGGTTGGTATCTTCTTTATGACGGCGGGTGGCTTGCCACTCCTCATGTTTGTACAAACCGTACAGCAAAGGGATCTGCGGATTTGGAACGATGCTCAAGTAAAAGGTTTTTTGTTTTTCCTTACTTTTGTCTCTTGCTCTATTGGCTTTTGGCTATGGCAAACCCGCGATATTGAGCTGCTCGATGCACTGCGTTTATCCAGTTTTAACGTCGTTTCCGTGGTGACTACTACAGGTTATGGTTTAACGGATTACGGGGCTTGGGGCGCTTTTGCCAATATCGCCTTCTTATTTTTAATGTTTGTCGGCAGTTGCTCCGGCTCAACCTCGGGCGGGATTAAAATTTTTCGGTTTCAAATCGCTGGCGCTATTATGCGTGAACAGCTGAAGCAGCAATGTCATCCGAATGGCATTTTTAGGGAGCGTTATAATAATCGCATCATCAGCGAAGATATTGTGCGTTCGCTAATCACTTTTATGCTGCTTTTTATGATGGTGATTGTGGGGTTATCGGTAATTTTAGTGCTGACGGGCCTAGATCCCATGACCAGTTTTACCGGTGCTATCACAGCAGTGACTAACGTGGGGCCAGGATTAGGCCCGATCATCGGTCCTGTGGGGAATTTCTCGACTCTGCCCGATGTGGCTAAATGGGCATTGTCATTCGGTATGCTGCTCGGGCGTTTAGAAATTTTAACCGTAGCCGTACTGTTCCATCCCAGCTTTTGGAAGTATTAGTCTTATACATAGGAAACTTAAAATGCGCTCTGAGAGCGCATTTTTATTAGGCGGGTTCAGCAACCTCGGCCAAGGTCAGCAGATGGTCGGCATAGACCTTCACATCTTCCCAGTCGGTATAATCGATTACCGCTTTAGGGTCGGTTGGGCCTTTGGTTATTTTCATAATCAGCTGGATCATTAACCTGTCATACCAAGGCCAAGATGGATAATCCACTTTCCCCGCAATAATTTTTAAATCCATAGGAGTCCAAGGCGATAAGGCGATAAACTTTTGTAGATATTTATTATTTTCGGGAATACGTTTTTCAGGATTTCTCGCCACCACGTTGACGCAAAAGAAACTGTTTGGCAATGCGCCCAAAGCCTCTGCATGCTGCTCGATAAACTGGAACACACTCTTATCATAGGTGCCATAGAGTACGCAGGCGCCGAAGGCGACGACATCATAATCGGGCCAATTAATGCAAGTGGCGGCAGCACTATTGATATCGACGAGGTCGACCTGTGCTCCACGAGATATTAATTGCTCGGCAATTGCGCAGGCAATCTTGGCCGTATGGCCACCGCGGGTAAAATAAAGCACAAGAATCCGTGTCATAGGGAGTTTCCGGTCCACTAAAGTCATGTCACCATTGTGGCTATATTCGATTCAATAAACCTCTAATAGGATCACAAATCGGCGGTATCTCATATTCTGTCATGCAAAAATTGAGATCTACATTACTGAGCAGTATGATTGCGTATATTGAAGTGTTCAATTAGAATTATCTAATCAAAAGCGATAAAGTGAGTGACCTTATGCAAAATGACATAGATGTAGCTGCAATGGTAACTAATGCGGAAAGTGCAGCTAAATGGCTCAAGGCCATAGCGAATCCTTATCGCCTAATGATTTTATGCCTACTGCTGGATAAAGAATTGAGCGTAACTGAGCTTAATGCCACTGTTCCCCTAAGCCAATCGGCATTATCGCAACACTTAGCGGTTTTACGCTCAGAGGATCTCGTCGATACTCGTAAGAGTTCACAGATTGTTTACTACAAACTCAAAAACGAGCAAGTCACTCAAGTCATTTCTATTCTTCACAGCCGCTACTGCGCCGTGTAATAGCAAGATTCGCCTAAAATTAAGCCCCAATTACTGGGGCTTAATTGTTTCTAGCGTTGGCTAAAACGGCTGCCAAAGGCATCAACCTTAGCCCAATCGGTAAACTCGAAGGTACCCTTAATATCGGTCGGCCCCTTAGTCATCCACATGATGAAACGAATCATAGTGCGATCGAAAAAGCCGTACTTAGGATAATCAATCTTGCCAGCAAACACTTCTAACTGCTGCGGTTGCCATAGGGAAAGCTTTAGAAACTTTTGCATGTAAGGATTGGTTTCGGGAGTATTTTTTAAGAGTTTACGCGCCACCACGTTCACGGTAAAAAAACCATTAATCTTAGTATCGAGCACCGCATGGTGGCGATTGACGAACTGGTAAAGCTCAGGTCTATGCTTACCATAACGAATACTTGCGCCGATCAGCACTTTATCAAAATCCGCTAAGTTCAAAGCTTCTGCCTGCTCCAGCGTAACAAGGGACACCTGCTCTCCCGCTTGCTCGGCAATCGCCTTCATTTTTTGGCATATTGCCAATGTTTGGCCATCAATCGTCGAATAGATTATTAACGTCTGCATCACTAATTCTTCCAAAAGGTTGGCGTAAACAAAATCAACAAGGTAAATACTTCGAGGCGACCAAACAACATGGCGACCACAAGCACCCACTTAGCACCATCACCAATACTGGCGTAATTACTCGCCACCTCACCTAAACCAGGGCCAAGGTTGTTTAAACAAGCGGCAGTAGCACTAAAAGCGGTAATATCATCTAGCCCCATCGCCATAAGGGCAAGCATACAAATTACAAACACTAGCGCATAAGCCGAGAAAAAACCCCACACCGCATCGACAACTCGGTCTGATAATGCTTTAGAGCCAATGCGGATAGAAAACATCGCCTTTGGGTGAACCAAACGCTTAAGTTCACGGGATCCCTGTAACAACAACAAAATCACCCGAATCACTTTAATTCCCCCAGCAGTAGAACCACCACAACCGCCGATAAAGCTCGAGAAAATTAATAACATTGGTAAGAATAATGGCCACATGTGAAAACTATCAGTACCAAATCCTGCCGTAGTAGCGACAGAAACCGCTTGGAATAATGCGTGATCTAAGGTCTCTTCTGGCGAGTCATAAATACCTGCATTATAAAGTGTTAAAAAACAAATCGCCGCCAAAATAAGTTGGATCGCCACCAGCATCTTAAATTCAGCATCTCTAAAATAGACTTTAACGTTAATCCCGCGGCGAGAAAATGCCGCAAAATGAACGCTAAAGTTGACCGCTGAAACGATTAAAAAGAATACGCAAATTAAATTAATGATCGGGCTATCAAAATACCCCATGCTAGCATCGTGGGTTGAAAAGCCACCGATGGCGATAGTGGAAAACGAATGGCACACAGCGTCAAAAATACTCATTCCCGCCAACCAATAGGCCCCTGCGCAGGTAATAGTTAACAGTAAATAGATATACCACAAAGCTTTAGCGGTCTCGGCAATCCTAGGAGTCATCTTACTGTCTTTCACAGGCCCAGGGATTTCGGCGCGATACAACTGCATGCCCCCAACCCCAAGTACTGGCAAAATTGCCACTGCAAGTACAATGATCCCCATACCACCTAGCCACTGCAGCATATGCCGATAAAACAGAATCGCTTTTGGCAAATAGTCGAGCCCAACAATCACTGTGGCGCCAGTTGTGGTTAACGCAGAAAAGGATTCGAAGAAGCTATCAGTCCAACTCAGATCGGGCTGACTCGAGAAGATAAACGGCAAGGCACCGATAGAACCCAACACAGTCCAGAATAGCACCACGATAAGAAACCCTTCTCGGGTACGTAATTCTTCTTTACAACGGCGATTGGGATACCAGAGCCAAAAACCAATAAACAGACTCACAAAAAAGGCTTGGATAAATGCCGTACCGCCGCCATCGTTGTACCAAATGGCAATCAAGGCTGGTGGCAGCATAGTGATAGAAAATAAGCCAATTAACAGGCCTATGATTCTTATTATGGTTTTATATTGCATTAAGCGGGTTCAATCATTCCATTGGCTGTAAAGGTATTTCCAGCATTTGGGCTATTTTGGCATAGTTTACACTAGCATCACAGGTCAAACTCAGCCCTTAGACTACCTTGGCTTAGCATCGTCAATAATTCACTAAATCTTGCTCGCTGATGTTTGCCAATTTCAAACTCAATATCAACCGCTTCAGCAAACTGTTTATTGGTAACAACCGCTTCCACCTGTTGCAACAGATGCTCTATGTCCCTTAGCTGCGAGTAGTCACACTGTAATCTTGCAGGATAGCGAAGTTGTTTTAGTTGAGTAGCAAGTTTAGTTAACCCTTGCCTTAACCCCGAAGTATAGGCCCTAACCAAACCACCCACACCTAGTTTAGTGCCACCATAGTAACGCACAACAACAGCGGCCACTTCACCAATATTCGCGCCTTGTAACACCGCCAACATAGGTCGGCCAGCACTGCCAGCGGGCTCGCCGTCATCACTTGAACCAATCAATACCATGTCGGTTGGTGCACCTACAATAAAGGCATAGCAGTAGTGACTTGCGCCGGGATAATCACGCTTTATGTCAGTAAGCACTAACTTCAATTTATCTATGCTATCGCAATGGAAGATAAAAGAGATAAAGCGACTATGCTTTATCTCCTCTTCTAACTGCCAGTTTTCACTGGGGATAAGGTAACTTTCGAGCACCAATTCGTCCTAAACTTTACCCTATATCAATCAGCTAAACCCAACTCGCGGGTCATATTCTCGTTTCTATCTTGATGCACTATCACGTTATCTTCGATACGAATACCGCCAAAAGGCCTTAACTCATCCACGGTTTGCCAGTTGATCTGTAGGCCACGACTATCTTGTTTAAGCTCATTAAGCAGAGTATCGATAATGTATAACCCAGGCTCCATGGTCAGCACTTGGTTTGGCGCTAAAATCCGGGTGCAACGCAGGAAGGGATGGGCCTCGGGCGCCGCGATATGGGTACCGCGCTCATCGTGGGAGAAGCCACCCACATCATGCACTTGCAGGCCTAACATATGACCTAATCCGTGGGGGAAGAAAGCACTGGTAATGCCTTGCTCAACCAGACCTTGGGCATCCCCCGTGGCTAAATTGAAATCCAATAGCATTTGCGCGACTTTAGCGTGAGTCGCTAAGTGTAAATCAGGATAACGCACCCCGGGACGCATCATATCGATAAGCTCAAGCTGCGCCTTATTCATCGCTGCAATCAACTCATCGAAACGATTCTTCTCGAAGGCATAGGTTCTAGTGATGTCAGAGGCATAGCCAAAGTAACTCGCGCCCGCATCGATAAGAAAAGACAAACGTTTCGCAGGGCTTTGATGCTCGAGTGCGGTGTAATGCAAAATCGCCGCATTTTGATTGAGGGCGATAATATTGCCATAGGGCACTTCATTCTCGCTCTGGCCCACGGCAGATAAATAATGCTGTTGGATCTCGAACTCGCTCGCACCGTTATAAAAAGCATTTTTAGCCGCTAAATGCCCCTGCACCGCAATTTGGTTAGCGCGGCGCATACATTCCAGCTCATATTCGGTTTTAGTGGTTCGATGATAATGCAGATAACTCATCACAGCATCGGGATTACGGCTAGTAAAACCCAGCACTTCGGCCACATCTAAATGCTCGCCCACATAAGCCCAATTAACGGTATCTTTAGGTAACAGCTCAGCGACCTTATCGGCCTTAGTTAACAGCTTAATATCGAAATGCTCGGTCCAGAACATATCCGGCACATCGGATACTTTGTGCCAAAAATCTACCGGCCGATAAAAAATCAGCTGCGGCTTATCACGGCCATTGACCACTAACCAACAATTCGGATTATCTAAAACAGGCAGCCATGCCTTGAAGTGCGGATTTGCTTTAAAGGGATAATTGATATCATCCAAAAACATCCGATGTGGCTGACCCGAATGGATCACTAAACCGGACAAAGCTTCTCGAGACAAAATCTCAGCAACTCGGCGATTTAGCTCGGCGATATGGGCATGATAGTGATGAGCCAATTGATCCATTTGTCATATCCTGTAATCAATAAAGGGGAATAAATAAAACCGAATTTAACTGTGACGACTAACGAATGAATTCCTCAGGGGAAATCTTTAAAGTCATCAGGCTGTTCTACACTCTGTGCAGTGTATCACAAAGGTGAAAAATCACTCTAGCCGACAAGAAATTAAACAGTCGTTTAAATTGGGTGTTGTAATTTATCGAATTTCGAAGCACACTGGCACACAACTGGTCAAATGATGGCCGAAGCTGCTGTGAGATAGAGAGTTGTACTAACACCAATTAATAATGGTGGGTATCACTTTTAAGCCAAAAGGAAGCAAGCAATGATCTACCAAAGTCCTACAATTCAAGTTGAGTTACTCGAGGATAATATTGCCAAGCTGTGCTTTAACGCACCCGGTTCGGTGAACAAATTCGACAGAGAAACCCTCGCCTCGCTCGATGCCGCATTAGACAGCATCAAGCAAAACTCCAATATCAAAGCGTTAGTGCTGACCTCAGGTAAAGATACCTTTATTGTGGGCGCCGACATTACCGAATTTTTAGGCCTGTTCGCACAGGATGACGCCATACTGCTCTCTTGGGTTGAACAAGCCAACGCCGTCTTCAACAAACTCGAAGACTTACCTTTCCCAACCGCATCAGCAATCAAAGGCTTTGCCTTAGGTGGCGGCTGTGAAACCATTCTGGCAACGGATTTTCGTATCGCAGATACCACAGCCAAAATCGGTTTACCTGAGACTAAACTCGGCATCATCCCAGGTTTTGGCGGCACAGTTCGTCTACCCCGTGTGATTGGTGCAGATAACGCACTCGAGTGGATCACCACAGGTAACGACCAACGCGCAGAAGATGCACTGAAAGTCGGTGCTGTAGATGCAGTGGTTGCGCCAGAAGCGTTAGAAGCGGCTGCGATTCAAATGCTCAAAGATGCCGTTGCTGAACAATTGGATTGGCAAGCGCGTCGTCACCGCAAGTTGTCAGCCCTAACACTGCCAAAACTTGAAGCTATGATGTCATTCACCACGGCCAAAGGCATGGTGTTTGCGGTTGCAGGTAAACACTACCCTGCACCAATGGCCGCAGTAAGCGTGATTGAGCAAGCATCGACTAAAGGCCGCACCGAAGCACTGCAAATCGAGCATCAAGCCTTTATCAAACTGGCTAAAACTGATGTTGCTAAAGCACTTATCGGTATTTTCCTTAATGATCAACTTGTTAAAGGTAAAGCCAAGAAAGCCGGCAAGTTAGCGAAAGAAGTGAAAAATGCGGCCGTATTAGGCGCAGGCATTATGGGCGGCGGCATCGCTTACCAAAGCGCCAGCAAAGGCACACCGATTGTCATGAAAGACATCGCTCAGCCAGCCTTAGATTTAGGTCTCAATGAAGCCGCTAAACTGCTGTCGGCCCAAGTTGCTCGCGGCCGTTCAACGCCAGAAAAAATGGCCAAAGTGCTGAACAATATCACCCCTGCATTAGAGTATGCGCCAATTAAGCATGCCGATGTGGTCGTTGAAGCCGTAGTTGAACATCCAAAAATCAAGGCACAGGTTTTAGCCGAAGTTGAGCAATATGTGAGTGATGATGCGATTATCGCCTCAAACACCTCAACAATTTCAATCAATTTACTCGCTAAGAGCATGAAGAAACCTGAGCGTTTCTGCGGTATGCATTTCTTCAACCCAGTGCACAAAATGCCGTTGGTCGAAGTTATTCGTGGCGAGCACAGCTCTGAAGAAACCATCGCCTCTGTTGTGGCTTACGCCAGCAAAATGGGCAAAACGCCAATCGTTGTTAATGATTGCCCTGGCTTCTTCGTTAACCGCGTACTCTTCCCTTACTTTGCCGGCTTTAACGGCTTACTTGCCGATGGCGGTGACTTTGCTGCTATAGACAAGGTAATGGAAAAACAATTCGGCTGGCCAATGGGCCCCGCTTACCTGCTCGACGTAGTCGGTTTAGACACAGGTCATCACGCTCAAGCTGTTATGGCCGAAGGTTTCCCTGATCGCATGGGTAAATCTGGCACTGACGCAATTGATGTGATGTTTGAGAACAAGCGCCTTGGCCAGAAAAATGGCAAAGGTTTCTATGCCTATTCAGTCGATAGCCGTGGCAAACCGAAGAAAGATGTCGACCCAACGAGCTATGGCCTATTGAAAGCAGCCTTTGGCGACTTAAAAACCTTTGAAGCCGATGAGATTATTGCCCGTACTATGATCCCTATGATCATCGAAACCGTGCGCTGTTTAGAAGAAGGTATTGTCGCATCGCCTGCCGAAGCGGATATGGGCCTAGTTTATGGCTTAGGTTTCCCACCATTCAGAGGCGGCGTGTTCCGTTACTTGGATACTATTGGCGTCGCAAACTTTGTGGCCTTAGCAGACAAATACGCTCACCTGGGCGGTCTGTATCAAGTGACCGATGCAATGCGCACATTAGCAGCCAATAACGGTAGCTACTACCAAGCCTAATTAGCGGGAAAGGAATTTAATCATGAAACAAGCTGTTATCGTAGACTGCATCCGTACTCCGATGGGCCGCTCAAAGGCTGGCGTATTTCGTAATGTACGTGCAGAAACTCTGTCTGCCGAATTGATGAAAGGTCTGTTACTGCGCAACCCGCAGCTCGACCCAAATACCATTGAAGACGTGATTTGGGGTTGTGTGCAACAAACCTTAGAACAAGGCTTCAACATTGCTCGTAATGCATCACTGCTTGCTGGTATACCCAAGACTGCTGGCGCGGTTACCATTAACCGTTTATGCGGTTCATCTATGGAAGCGATTCACCAAGCCACGCGCGCCATTATGACGGGTATGGGTGACACCTTCTTGATTGGTGGCGTAGAACACATGGGTCACGTGCCTATGAGCCATGGTGTCGACTTCCACCCAGGTCTTGCGAATAACGTGGCAAAAGCCTCTGGCATGATGGGCTTAACGGCTGAAATGCTTGGTAAACTGCACGGTATTACCCGTGAACAGCAAGATGCTTTTGCGGTACGCTCACACCAACGCGCCTATGCAGCAACGGTTGAAGGCCGCTTTGCCAAGGAAATCTATGGCATTGAAGGTCACGATGCTAACGGCGCACTAATCAAAGTACTACACGACGAAGTGATCCGCCCAGAAACCACGATGGAATCACTGGCGGCACTGCGCCCGGTATTCGATCCAGTAAACGGTACTGTGACTGCGGGTACTTCTTCTGCACTGTCCGATGGAGCCTCAGCCATGTTGATCATGGAAGAATCTAAAGCGCGCGCACTTGGCTTACCAATCCGTGCTCGTATTCGCTCTATGGCGGTTGCAGGTTGTGATGCGGCGATCATGGGTTACGGCCCAGTGCCAGCCACGCAAAAAGCACTGGCCCGTGCAGGTATTACCGTTGCCGATTTAGATGTGATTGAACTTAACGAAGCGTTTGCTGCTCAATCTTTACCTTGTGTGAAAGACTTAGGTTTAGCGGATGTAGTTGATGACAAAATCAACCTTAACGGCGGTGCGATTGCACTCGGTCACCCACTGGGTTGTTCAGGCGCACGTATCTCTACGACGCTGATTAACTTAATGGAAGACAAAGATGCGACCCTAGGTTTAGCGACCATGTGTATTGGTTTAGGCCAAGGTATCGCAACTGTATTCGAACGTGTTTAATCATTTCCTTTATATAAAAAATAGATAAAAAAATGCCGGAATTAATTTCCGGCATTTTTGTCAATGGCTCAAACACATATAGTAATAAGTCGATGTTCCACGTGAAACATCAATCAAACGACATCGAAATATAAACATCTTATTGCCTATCACAAATTCAAATAGCCAACTTGGTTTCTCACAATCACTGGAGTAACATTAGCCAATTCTGTTTAATCGTTCACTAGGGGTAATATGAACGACGCCTTCTCAACCGCTCAACATAAACTCGATGCCCTTGGACTGCGCTGTCCTGAGCCGGTAATGATGGTGCGTAAAACCGTAAGACAAATGGCCGCGGGTGAAACATTACTCATTATTGCCGACGATCCGGCAACAACCCGAGACATACCAAGCTTTTGCGAGTTTATGGACCACACACTTATCGCCAGCGAAACCACACAACCCCCTTACCAATATTTGATCAAAAAAGGACTCTGAGTCGTATCACTTTAGCGACTTAATCAAAAAAGGATGTAAGAAACTATGCCAAAGCTACTGGCGATTGCCTATAAAACAGTAAAGTGCGGCCCTATGAATGAGGTTCTCTGCGCCAATGTCACCCAGCTCAGTGGTGTAGAAAAAGATGTTTTTGGTCGCCCAGGTAAACGCCAAGTCACGGTACTTTCCAACCTTCAGTGGCAACAGGCCTGCAATAGCATTGAAGTAGATTTGCCTTGGACAACCCGCAGAGCAAACCTGTTGATTGATGATCTCGTTTTTAGCCCTGCTGATGTTGGTAAACATTTACAGATTGGAGAATTACGACTTGAAATTACGGGTGAAACAGATCCCTGTAAAAAGATGGAAATAGCCCAGGTAGGTTTAGAAGCCGCATTAACCCCAGATTGGCGCGGCGGAGTAACCTGCCGAGTATTGAATGATGCCATGATCCATTTAGGTGATGAAATAAGTATCTTCACTCCTCGCTAATCGAGTGAATTCGCAGTATTCCAATAGAACTAAGCAACTTGGTTCTATACCCACCTATTGACTTCTCCAATCAACTTTCCCTTCGCTCGATCATCAATTGAAACAGTATTTACGTTTTCCTTCTGGCCTATTTGTGCGATAACTACGCAAGTATTAACATATTTTTATATTGTAATTAACCCACTCAAACAGTCCAAAAGAACGAAAACAGGAAGTGACATGTTTAAATCCAAACTGACCCCGCTTTATATCGCCCTCACGCTGGGGATGAATACCCTAGCAGCTAACGCCGCAGACACTAAAGAATCGAAATGGGATGTTAACGCTCCAGCGAATGCGCCCTTAGAGCAAGTCAAAATTGATGTGAATGAAGGCACTTGGATGAACCTTAGTGTCAGCCCTGATGGCAAGCATATTGTCTTCGACTTACTCGGCGACATTTATCAAATCCCAGTATCAGGCGGTGAAGCTAAGCCATTAGCCCAAGGTATTGCTTGGCAGATGCAGCCCGTCTATAGCCCAGATGGCAAGCATATTGCCTTTACGTCTGATGGTGATGGTGGCGACAATATTTGGATCATGGATGCCGATGGCAGCAATCCTCGCACTGTCACCCAAGAAACCTTCAGGCTACTCAATAGTCCAGCATGGAGCCCCGACTCCCAGTATCTGGTCGCCCGTAAACATTTTACTGCCAGCCGCAGTTTGGGCGCGGGGGAAGTGTGGCTATACCACGTAGCAGGCGGTGAAGGCGTTAAACTGACTGAACGTCCAAATGATGAGAAGGATTTAGGTGAACCCGCATACTCCCCCGATGGCCGTTATATCTACTTCAGCCAAGATGATACGCCAGGCAAAACCTTCCATTACTCAAAAGATTCAGTTAACGGTATCTACAAAATCAAACGTTATGATACCCAAACCGGTGATATTGAAATCTTGATTGAAGGTACTGGTGGCGCGATTAGACCAACACCTAGTCCTGATGGCACTAAGCTCGCGTATATAAAGCGCGATGATTTTAACTCATCACTCTACCTACTCGACCTTAAATCAGGTGAAACCACTAAACTGTTTGGCGAACTAGACCGTGATATGCAAGAGACTTGGGCAATCCACGGCGTTTATCCCACCATGGCGTGGACTCAAGATAACAAGGATATTTTCTTCTGGGCTAAGGGAAAGATTAATCGCCTCAATGTTGCCAGCAAAACACTCACAGATATCCCCTTTAGTGTAAAAACCGAGCTAGCAGTACAACCCTCAGTGCGCTTTAAGCAAGATATAGATAAAGACGTGTTCGATGTAAAAATGCTGCGGATGGCACAGATATCACCCGATGGCAGCAAAGTTGCCTTCGAAGCACTAGGTAAGATTTGGTTAAAATCATTACCCGATGGCAAAATGTCACGTTTAACTGAACTCAATGATGATATTAAAGAGCTGTATCCTCAGTGGTCCCGTGATGGCAAAAACATTGTTTTCACCACTTGGAATGACCAAGACCAAGGAACAGTACAAGTCATAAGTGCTAGAGGTGGCAAACCTAAACAGCTTACTTCTGAACCCGGAAAATACGTCGAACCCACCTTTTCACCCGATGGTGAACTCGTAGTGTATCGTAAAGCTCAAGGCGGTAATCTCACCCCAAGAACTTGGTCGCAGGAACCCGGGCTATATAAAGTCGATATCAAAGGTAAACAAAATAAGAAGATCAGTGCCGATGGCTACCAAGCTCAATTTGGTGCCAATGCCGAACGCGTCTTTTTTATGAATAGCAGCGAAGATGACACACCACAGTTATCATCTATTAACTTAGATGGTTTCGATAAGCGGGTTCACTACAGTAGCAAACATGCGACTGAGTTTAGGATTTCTCCAGATGGTGAACAACTCGCCTTCGCCGAACGCTTTAAGGTTTGGGTTACCCCTTTTGCTAAACATGGCGAGACAGTTGAGATTGGCCCCAATGCCAGCAATCTCCCCGTAAGCCAATTGAGTCTACGCGCAGGCGAAAGTATCAGTTGGAACAGTCAAAGCGACCAACTGTATTGGACGCTTGGCCCCGAACTGTATCAAGCCAAAGTCGATACTCAATATCTTAATAAAGATGAAAAGGCACAACCAAGCATTATCGATTTAGGCTTTACTGAAAAAGTCGATGTTCCACGTGGAACAATCGCCTTCGTCGGTGGCAAAGTTATTACGATGGAAAATGACCAAGTGATTGATAATGGTGTAGTCATAGTCAAAGACAATCATATTGTCGCCGTAGGTGATGCCAATATCGCAATTCCTAAGGATGCGCAGATCATCGACATCAAAGGCAAATCCATTATGCCAGGTCTATTCGATGCCCACGCCCATGGACCACAAGCGGATGATGAAATTGTGCCACAACAGAACTGGGCGCTCTACTCTGGATTATCTTTAGGCGTGACTACGATTCATGATCCGTCGAATGACACCACTGAAATATTTGCCGCGTCCGAGCAACAAAAAGCCGGTAAAATCGTCGGCCCACGCATATTCTCCACCGGCACTATACTCTATGGCGCCAATGCACCTGGCTATACCTCGCATATAGACTCGCTGGATGATGCCAAATTCCACCTTGAGCGTCTGAAAAAAGTCGGAGCATTTAGCGTTAAGAGCTATAACCAACCCCGTCGTAATCAGAGGCAACAGGTCATCGCAGCAGCGCGTGAACTTGAAATGATGGTTGTTCCTGAAGGTGGTAGTTTACTACAGCACAATCTAAGCATGGTCGCCGATGGCCATACCACGATTGAGCACTCGCTCCCAGCCGGTTCAATCTATAACGATATCAAACAGTTTTGGAGCCAAACTAAGGTCGGTTACACCCCAACCTTAGTAGTCGCCTATGGTGGCATTTCAGGTGAAAACTACTGGTACGATAAAACCGATGTTTGGGCACATCCGCGTCTGTCGATGTATGTACCAAGTGATATATTGCAAGCTCGCTCAATGCGTCGCCCACATGCACCAGACGCTCATTACAACCACTTTAATGTGGCCAAAGTCGCTAATGAGTTCAACAAATTAGGTGTTCACCCCAATATTGGTGCCCATGGTCAGCGTGAAGGTTTAGCGGCGCATTGGGAAATGTGGATGTTTGCCCAAGGCGGCATGAGCAATATGGAGGTATTAAAAACGGCCACCATTAATCCAGCGACGACCTTTGGCATGGAACAGCAACTCGGTTCGATTAAAGAAGGTAAGCTCGCAGACTTGATCATTATCGATGGTGACCCATTAGCGGATATTCGGGTCACCGACAGAGTTACTTATACCATGGTCAACGGTAAGTTATTTAATGCAGAGACTATGAATGAGCTTAATGGGGATAAAGAGCAGCGTAAGCCGTTTTTCTTTGAGAAAATCTAAACGCTAATCCAAACTTAGAATGGTATTTCTAAAGTATCTAAGCTTAAATTAGTACCTCAAAAATATAAAAAGCATGTTCCACGTGGAACATGCTTTTTATCTCTAGGCTTCTAATACCACACAAGCCCCACAACTCAACTTCAATATCAGCAAGCTCTGCGATTAATATTAATCGTGGTTATGCTGAACGGTACAGGAATCAACGCAGTCCTGATAGGAAATACACTCGACCAAGTGATCATTCACCATACCCACTGCTTGCATAAAGGCATAGCAAATTGTTGGGCCAACGAAATTAAAACCAAGCTTCTTTAACGCTTTTGACATGGCTTCAGATTCTGGTGTTTGTGCCGGAACCTGCGACATTGCCGTAATCTGATTAATTATGGGTTTACCGCCCACAAAGCTCCATAAAAATGCAGAGAAATCCTTCCCATCGGCAGTATAGGCTAAATAACCTTTGGCATTCTTGATGATAGAGTTCACCTTCAAGCGATTGCGCACTATACCGGGATTCAGCATAAGCTCCTCTACTTTCGCCTCATCGAAAGTCGCAATAATCTCAGGTTCAAAATTGGCAAAGGCCTGTTCATACTTTTGTTGCTTCTTCAGGATAGTAATCCAAGATAATCCCGCCTGTTGTCCATCTAAACATAACTTAGCAAACAGCTCCTTAGGATCATAAACAGGCCGTCCCCACACTTTGTCGTGATACTCACGATACAAGGGATCATCACTTACCCAGCCACAGCGGATCTCTTCCATGACATATAACCTTATCGTTTTAATTAAGAAGGTAAAAAATAACCTACATAAGCAGATATCTACAAGGTATAATCGAACCCATTTTCTATTCAGGCTGACGGCAGTAGACAAGTAGACATGACGACAAAACACGACGTAAAAACATTTCAGGGTTTTATTCTCACCCTGCAGGAATATTGGGCACAGCAAGGCTGTGCAATTGTTCAACCTCTAGATATGGAAGTCGGCGCTGGTACATTCCACCCGCAAACTTTCCTACGGTCTTTAGGGCCTGAACCTATGAGCAGTGCCTATGTGCAGCCATCGCGCCGCCCAACAGATGGTCGTTACGGTGAAAACCCTAACCGTCTGCAGCACTACTATCAATTCCAAGTCGTGTTGAAGCCTTCACCTGACAATATTCAAGAGCTGTATTTAGGCTCACTGCAAGCACTGGGTATCGATACTCAAATCCACGATATCCGCTTTGTAGAAGATAACTGGGAATCACCAACACTAGGTGCCTGGGGCTTAGGCTGGGAAGTCTGGCTAAACGGCATGGAAGTAACTCAGTTTACTTACTTCCAACAGGTCGGCGGTTTAGAATGTAGCCCAGTTACGGGTGAAATCACCTACGGCTTGGAACGTCTGGCGATGTATATCCAAGGCGTTGATAGCGTTTATGATCTCGTATGGACCGATGGCCCAATGGGCCGCATTACCTATGGCGATGTGTTCCATCAAAACGAGGTTGAGCAATCTACCTATAACTTCGAACACGCCGACGTAGACTTTATGTTCACCCTGTTCGATCAGTGCGAAAAAATGTGTCAGCATTTATTGTCGCTAGAAAAACCTTTACCTCTGCCCGCCTACGAGCAAGTGATGAAAGCCTCACACGCCTTCAACCTGCTCGATGCCCGCCACGCTATTTCAGTGACTGAACGTCAGCGTTATATCCTGCGCGTTCGTACTATGGCGAAAGCGGTTGCTGAATCCTATTATCAGGCACGCGAAGCGCTTGGCTTCCCAATGTGTAAGTAGAGGTAAACACATGAATTTTGAAAACTTACTCATAGAGTTAGGCACGGAAGAATTACCACCTAAGTCACTGCGTAAACTGGCTGAATCCTTTTTAGCTAACTTTACCGAAGAACTCACCAAAGCCGATTTAGCATTTAGCTCAGCCGTTTGGTACGCAGCGCCACGTCGCCTGGCAATTAACGTTACTGAACTTGCCCTTGCTCAGGCTGACAAAGTGGTTGAGAAACGCGGCCCCGCCGTGAGTTCAGCCTTTGATGCAGAAGGTAAACCCACTAAAGCCGCCGAAGGTTGGGCACGGGGTAATGGCATTACTGTTGAACAGGCCGAACGTTTAGTCACAGATAAAGGCGAATGGCTAGTCCATAACGCCAAAGTTGAAGGCGTCGAAACAAAAAGTTTGATCGCTGCCATGGCTCAACGTGCCTTAGATAAGTTGCCAATTCCTAAGCCTATGCGTTGGGGCAATAATAAAACCCAATTTATTCGCCCCGTTCATACTGCCACTATCTTATTAGGCAGTGAGTTGATTGAAGGTGAATTGCTAGGTATTAAATCGGCACGCACTGTTCGCGGTCACCGCTTTATGGGTACAGGCTTCGAGCTTGACCATGCAGATAACTACCTGGCGCTGCTGAAAGAAAAAGGCAAAGTCATCGCCGATTACGAAAGCCGTAAAGCCTTAATCAAAGCCGATGCCGAAAAAGCGGCCGCTAAGATTGGTGGCACCGCCGATATCGAAGATGATCTACTGGAAGAAGTGACCTCTTTGGTTGAATGGCCAGTGGTGTTAACCGCAAGCTTTGAAGAAAAGTTCTTAAGCGTACCGTCTGAAGCTTTGGTCTACACCATGAAGGGCGATCAGAAATATTTCCCCGTCTTTGATGACGCGGGCAAGTTACTGCCAAACTTTATCTTTGTCGCCAACATAGAATCTAAAGATCCCGCGCAAATTATCTCTGGTAACGAGAAAGTGGTTCGTCCACGTTTGGCTGATGCTGAGTTCTTTTTTAATACCGATAAGAAGCACACACTAGAATCACGTTTACCTAGCCTAGAAACAGTCCTGTTCCAACAACAGCTTGGTACCTTAAAAGACAAAGTCACTCGTATCTCTGCCCTCGCCGCCTTTATTGCTGAGCAAACTGGCGCGAATGCGGTCGATGCAGCCCGTGCGGGTTTGTTATCTAAAACAGACTTAATGACCAATATGGTGATGGAATTTACCGATACTCAAGGCACTATGGGCATGCATTACGCCCGCCTCGATGGTGAAACCGAAGCCGTTGCGGTTGCGATGGAAGAGCAATATAAGCCTAAATTTTCTGGTGATACTGTGCCTAGAGCAGGCGTATCTTGTGCCGTTGCATTAGCAGACAAGCTAGACACCTTAGTCGGTATCTTTGGTATTGGCCAAGCTCCTAAAGGTGCTGCCGATCCCTTTGCCCTACGCCGCGCGGCGATTGGCGTGCTACGTATTATCGTTGAGAACAAACTGCCACTGGACTTAGTAACGCTGATAGCTAAAGCTCAGGAGCTCCACGGTACTAGCTTAAGCAACGCGAATGCAAGCGATGAAGTGCTTGAATTCTTAATGGCTCGTTTCCGTGCTTGGTATCAAGATAAAGGTATTGGTGTTGATGTGATCTTAGCCGTGCTAGCACGTCGCCCAACACGCCCAGCCGATTTTGATAGCCGTATCAATGCGGTATCACACTTTAGAAGCCTAGAAGCTTCTAGCGCTCTTGCGGCAGCGAACAAGCGTGTATCCAACATTCTGGCTAAGGTTGAAGGTGCTTTACCGACAGCGATCAATGCGAGTCTGTTAACTGAAGCCGCAGAGCAAGCATTAGCGGCCAAGTTGAACGAGCTACAGCCGAAGTTGGCGCCTCTGTTTGCCAATGCCGATTACCAACAAGCCTTAACTTTGTTAGCTGGCCTGCGTGAAAGCGTGGATCAGTTCTTCGAAGATGTAATGGTAATGGCGGATGATGAAGCGTTGAAAAACAATCGTTTAGCATTGTTGAATAATTTACGCGAGCAGTTTCTGCACGTAGCGGATATCTCACTACTGCAATAATGTACCGCTAAGTACCATTAAAAAACGCGCTTAAAAGCGCGTTTTTTATTCGCTTAATTCAAACAAATTAAAACTGCTGTAGCTTTTGATGTAGTTCATCAAACTGTGTTTTATCTAGCATCACTTGGGCTAATAAATCCGAGAGCATTTCCGCGGATAACTTACCCGCTTGATGTAGCATAGATATTTCACTGATCACATTCGCCCGCCACACAATCGCAGCAAGACCAGATCTTGGCCGCGAATTGATATTGGCAAGCTTATCTAACTCAGTTTCGAAGGTGCTGGGCAATTGCCAATATTTAGCAAGCAGAGCGCTTAAGGTGAGCGATTTGGCCGTCATCACTTGTCTAAATAACCTTGAATTAGGTTGCTCGCCTGGTTCTGCCTGGACAAATGCATCGAGTAATATCTTAAAAATCGCAAGTTTGCCCACATCATGTAATAAACCAAGCAAGAAGGCTGTGTCTCTATCCTCTTCACTGAGTTCACTCGTCAAAAAAGCCACTTGCATTGAGTGACGCCAAATCTCTGCCCCAAAACGTCGAAAATAAATAGGCTTAATATCTAACATCTCACGCACTAAGCAACTAGTTACAAAATACCTTAACTGCTCACGACCTAATTGCACTAAGGCTTGCTGAAGACTAGTAATATCTTTGCCTGCACGCTTAAAAGCGGGGGAATTACAGAGTTTAAGGACTTCCACACTGAGCAGGGGATCTTGCTCTATCAGTGAAAGTAAATCCTTAGTTTCAAACAGTGGATCGGCAAGCTTACGATCTAACTCCAGTACCTTTGACGGCAGTTTTAAGACCTTTTCAGCGATAACTTGGGGCGATGCTAATGCCTGCTCGATTTCAAGCATAACCCGACGCTCTAGATTATTTGCAACACCACCCGTGTCTTTGGTGCGAGCAGAAAATAATAAGCTATAAAACAGCGCATCTAAGTCAACACAGACCGCCATATTGTACTCAGTATCCATCTGTCTAGGAGATGCAGCACTGATGGGCTTACCAAGATCTATCTTAGTAAAACTCTTAGGTCGCTCAAGGCTTGATTCTTCGCGAATATTAAATATTTTGTTAAAAAATGACTTGATCAAAAAATACCAACCTAGGATAAATAGACAGTTAATAACAACAAAAAGGCATCCACTGCAATTTATAGGCTCAACCATAACGTCCCGTAGCAGGCACAAGAAGCATAACATATTGGCATAGCTTGAACGGCTTATTCTTTACTGAATAGCACGACAGAGAATAGAAAGGTTAAAAAATGGATCTTTATATAGGCAATAAAAATTACTCTAGCTGGTCACTGCGGGCTTGGTTAATGGCTGCAAAATCAGGCGTACAGTTCAACGAAGTATTACTGCAACTCGATACCGACAGCTTCTATCAAAGGCTTAAAACAGTCTCCCCTACCTTAAAAGTCCCGACTCTGGTTGACGGTAATATTACCGTGTGGGATTCACTGTCGATTTGTGAATACATCAATGATACCTATCTGTCAGGAACGGCTTGGCCACAGGATCCCAAGCAAAAAGCCAAAGCCAGATCCCTCGCCTGTGAAATGCATTCTGGCTTTAGCGCTGTACGAAATGCCTTACCTATGAATATACGCGCCAGCCGTTATGTTGAACTTACCGATGCAGTCCGCAAAGACATTGAGCGTATTGATGCGATTTGGTCAGCACAAATGGCCGAGTTTGCCCCATCAAATACAAAAGGTACTTGGTTATTCGGCGCTTGGTCGATTGCCGATATGATGTTTGCCCCAGTGGTGATGCGCTTTATCACCTACGGCATTGAGGTATCGCAGGCAAGTCGCGCTTATATGCAGCATGTGATCAGTTGCCCAGAAATGCAGGCTTGGATTAATGCGGCTAAGGCAGAGACTGAAATTGTCGAGGCCGATGAAGCGGGCATTGATCGATAAAGGGATAAATCATAGAAATAAAAAAGGGAAAGCCTTGGCTTTCCCTTAATCATTCACGTACTAATGCGAGTCACTTAACGCACATTACACGTCTAAGTTAGCCACGTTTAAGGCGTTCGCTTCGATAAACTCACGGCGAGGTTCAACTTGATCACCCATTAAACAAGTGAACAATTGATCGGCGCCCACGGCATCGTCAATGGTAACTTGCAACATGCGGCGTGATTCAGGATCCATTGTGGTTTCCCACAATTGCTCAGGGTTCATCTCACCCAATCCTTTATAGCGTTGGATGTACAAGCCGCGTTTAGCCTCAGAAATGGTCCAATCTAATGCTTCGAGGAAGCTGCCCACCTCTTTCACGCGTTCACCACGTTGCACATAACCACCCTCTTCAATCATGCCTTCTAATGCGGCGCCTAACTTACCAATACGTTGGTAGTCAGTAGATTGGAAGAAGTCGTAAGTAAACAGGTAGTTGGTATCGATACCGTGTTTACGAATGGTGATCTTAGGCAGATACACTTTACGCTCAGGATCGAGAATTGGCTCGCCAGAATACAGCACACCGCTGCTTTCTAATTCCACCAACTCATGGATAAAGGCATCGATCCAGTCCTTCATCTTGCCTTCATCGGCCAGCATCTCGTTAGTGATCATTGGGTGGTAAAGCATACGGTTAGTAATGTGTGTTGGATAACGTTGCTCTAAACGGGCAACAATCGCTTCCACTTCACGGTACTGAGTCACTAAACGCTCTAACGGCTCACCCGACATACCCGGTGCACCTTGAGTTGGATACACAATAGTGCCATCCAAAGCTTGGGTGGTGAGGTATTGAGTCAATGCTGGCTCGTCCTTCAAATACTGTTCTTGCTTGCCCTTTTTCACTTTGAATAGTGGTGGTTGGGCAATATACACATAACCACGTTCAATCAATTCAGGCATTTGACGGAAGAAGAAGGTCAACAGCAAGGTACGAATGTGTGAGCCGTCGACGTCAGCATCCGTCATGATGATGATGTTGTGATAACGGGTTTTATCAGGGTTGTATTCATCACGACCAATACCACAACCGAGTGCGGTGATCAGTGTGGCAACCTCTTGAGAAGACAGCATCTTATCGAAGCGCGCTTTCTCAACGTTCAAGATTTTACCCTTCAGTGGCAGAATCGCTTGGTTCTTACGGTTACGTCCCTGCTTGGCGCTACCACCAGCAGAGTCACCTTCCACTATGTAAATTTCTGAAAGACCAGGGTCTTTCTCTTGGCAATCGGCCAGCTTACCTGGCAAACCACCTAAATCGAGAGCACCTTTACGACGGGTCATTTCACGGGCTTTACGCGCCGCTTCACGGGCACGGGCCGCATCAACAATCTTACCAACAATCAGCTTAGCATCGGCTGGATTTTCCAGCAGATAATCGTTCAGCTTCTCTCCCATGGTTTGTTCAACCGCGGTTTTCACTTCACTAGACACTAGCTTGTCTTTGGTTTGCGAGCTGAACTTAGGATCCGGCACTTTAACAGAAATAACCGCAGTTAAACCTTCACGGGCATCATCGCCGGTCGCGTTAGTCTTACCTTTCTTGTTGTAGCCTTCGTTTTCCATGTAGTTGTTGAGGTTACGCGTCAACGCACTACGGAAACCGACTAAGTGAGTACCACCATCACGCTGGGGAATGTTGTTGGTAAAACAGAAAATATTTTCCTGATAACCGTCGTTCCACTGCATCGCCACTTCAACGGTAATACCGTCGTCACGCTCTTGCATAAAGTGGAATACGTCTTTGTTGACTGGCGTTTTATTGCGGTTTAGGTAGTCGACAAACGCGCTAATACCGCCTTCGTATTTAAAGAGTTCGTTTTTATTGTCGCGCTCATCAATCAGGCGAATACCTACACCCGAGTTAAGGAATGACAGTTCACGTACACGTTTAGCAAGAATTTCAAAATGGAATTCAACATCGCTGAAAGTTTCTTCGCTCGGCCAGAAACGGATTTCAGTCCCAGTCTTAGTAGCATCGCCGATCACTTTAATCGGGGCATCGGGTACACCGTGGGTGTAGAACTGCTCATGCACTTTGCCTTCGCGGCGAATCGTTAGTTGCAGCTTTTTAGAGAGGGCGTTAACCACAGACACACCCACACCGTGCAGACCGCCAGACACTTTGTAAGAGTTATCATCGAACTTACCACCGGCATGCAATACCGTCATGATAACTTCAGCCGCCGATACACCTTCTTCCTTATGGATAGAAACCGGAATACCACGGCCGTCATCTCGAACAGAAACCGAACCATCCACATGGATAGTAATCGTAATATCGCTACAGTGGCCGGCTAAGGCTTCATCGATAGAGTTATCGACTACTTCGAACACCATATGATGTAGACCCGTACCGTCGTCGGTGTCACCAATATACATCCCAGGTCTCTTACGTACTGCATCAAGGCCTTTTAGGACCTTAATACTCGAAGAATCGTAACTATTCTCTGACATATTATTCTCTCAATGGTTATTCAATTACCGTTACACGTCCCTGTTCCACATGAAACATCCTACTGGGAGGCGTGTGTAACGAATCGACTATTGCAGCAGGATCGATGGCGGTCACAAACACTTGTGCTCCGGTATCCGTTAACTGCTTAAGCAATAGCTGCCTATGCTGTGCATCCAACTCGGATGGAAGATCATCCACCAGATAAATACTGTGTTTATCTGTTTGTTGTTTGAGCAACTTTCCCTGTGCAATACGCAGTGCACAGACTAATAATTTCAATTGACCACGGGACAGGGCATCCTGCGCCGGCAAAGTGCCTACACGAAGTCTAAGGTCAGCTTTATGGGGACCGCTGACGGTATGACCTGTGGCCAAATCTCTGGGATATTGGGTTGCGAGTAATTCCGCAAAATCCGTTTTGCTATCCCAACCGCGGGTAAATGAAACCTTCACATCTACACTCGGTAAAAACTCCCCGATTATACCCTTAAGTAGCTCATTTAACGAGTCTACATAACGGTTTCGTATTTCGGTAACCTGCTCGGTATAACGGACAAACTCTCGGTCCCAATATTGGATACTATCATAGGCCGAACCGTTTCTAAGTAACTGATTTCGCTGCTTAAGAACTCGTCTGACATTCATCCAAGCACCATAGAATTGCGGGTCGGAATGAAACGCTCCCCAATCAATAAACTGCCTACGGGATTTTGGCCCTTCAAACAGTAAAGAAAAGCTTTCAGGCGTGATCACTTGGATAGGTAAAGTTTCGGCTAATGTTGATAAGCGTTTGACCTTATCACCGTCGATTTTGACTTCGGTCTCGCCGCTACGAAACCGCCGTAAACCGATTTTACTGTCGCCTCGAGGTAAATTTAACGTGGCGAATAAGGTCAACTTATCCTCATCGTTATTGATGACTCTTTGGGATAAATGGCTGCGAAAGGAGCGTCCCATACCAAGGAAATAAATCGCCTCCAAAATACTGGTTTTGCCGCTGCCATTCTGACCATAAATGACGTTAATACCAGCACTTGGGCTCAATTGCGCCAATTGAATATTGCGAAAAGCTTCGATATTAAGACGGGTTAGGCTCATGCATTACTCATAACACCGAGTAAACGGCTCAGGCAAAAACGTATATGACTCATCATACCGCAACCCCACCGTTCAACAATGGAAAGCATAACTGAGGCATTTTAAGGGCATCTACACCGCCCCAAGGCGATGTAGATAACAAAGATAAACCGGTAAACACAGGCTGGTTGATATGGGCTATAGACGCATTGGCATAACCACATACATGGAATCTTCTTCCAAGTGGTTTTCAATCAAGGCGCTAGAATTGCCATCAATTAGAGTAATGCGCACATCATCAGACTTAAGGTTGTTGAGCACGTCAAGCAAATAGCTGACGTTAAAACCAATCTCAAGTGGCTGATTGTTATAATCTACGTCGATGATTTCTTCCGCCTCTTCCTGTTCTGGATTGTTGGCGGTGATCTTTAACAGGCCATTTTCAAGCTGAATACGCACACCACGGAATTTTTCATTGGATAAAATCGATGCGCGGGTCAGTGCTTGTTTCAAATGATTACGGCTCGCGATAACGATTTTATCGCCGCCCTTAGGTAACACGCGGCGGTAATCGGGGAAGCGACCATCGACTAATTTACTAGTAAAGACAGTGCTGGCGGTGGTGGCACGAATGGCGTTATCACCGATGGCAATTGCGATATCGAGATCATCCGACTCCAATAAACGCGCCATTTCCATCACGCCCTTACGCGGAACAATAACTTGTTTTTCAGGCAATTGGGCATCGATAACCCGGTGACTTAAGGCTAAACGGTGGCCATCGGTCGCAATAGCACGCAACACATTACCTTCGGTCTCAAACAATAAACCGTTAAGGTAATAGCGCACATCTTGGTTAGCCATCGAAAATTGGGTCGAGTCGATAATCGACTTAAGCACGCCCTGCTTCAAGCTAAATTCGATCTCAGCTTGGAAAGCTTCGACATTGGGATATTCTTCAGCGGGCAAAGTCGCTAAAGAAAAACGGCTACGACCTGAACGCAGCAACCATTTATTATCCTGTTGCTCGACTTTCAGCTCGCTTTGTTCTGGCAAAGATTTAACGATATCCAGCAGCTTCTTAGCAGGAACCGTAGTACGACCTTCTTCTATATCACCATGAACCACAGCTTGGCCAACCAGTTCGACTTCTAAATCTGTGCCCGTCAACTTAAGTGAGTGACCACTTACTTCAACAAGGAGATTAGCCAAAATGGGCAAGTTATGGCGTCTTTCTACCGCACCACACACTAATTGCAACGGCTTTAATAGGGCATCCCTATCAATTGAAAATTTCATAGTGTCCAATTCCTTGATTTTAAGAAGATAAAGTTCTAATCAAGTTAGCGTAATCTTCTTTAATGTCGTGACTCTCTTCCCGTAGCTGAGCAATCTTACGACAGGCATGCAACACTGTGGTGTGATCTCGACCACCAAAGGCATCACCAATTTCCGGCAAGCTCTGGTTAGTTAATTCTTTGGATAACGCCATGGCAACTTGTCTAGGGCGCGCAACACTGCGCGAACGACGCTTAGACAACATATCAGCCATCTTAATTTTGTAGTATTCAGCTACGGTTTTCTGAATGTTGTCTATAGTGACTAATTTTTCCTGCAGTGCCAATAGGTCACGCAGTGCTTCACGCACAAAATCAATCGTTATTGGACGACCGGTAAAGTTAGCGTTCGCAATCACACGGTTTAACGCCCCTTCTAACTCACGGACGTTAGAGCGTAATCGCTTAGCAATAAAGAAGGCCACTTCATCGGGTAAGTTGATACCGCTTTCCTGCGCTTTACGCATCAAAATCGCCACTCGAGTTTCTAACTCTGGCGGCTCAATGGCCACAGTTAACCCCCAACCGAAACGGGATTTCAATCTGTCTTCAACTCCGTCGATCTCCTTTGGATAACGATCCGAAGTCAAAATAATTTGGTGATTACCTTCAAGCAGCGCGTTAAAGGTATGGAAGAATTCTTCTTGAGATCGGTCTTTATTGGCAAAAAATTGAATATCGTCGATAAACAAGGCATCGACACTGCGGTAATAACGCTTAAATTCTTCGATCGCATTGTTTTGCAATGCCTTAACCATATCCTGCACAAAACGCTCGGAATGCATATAAACCACTTTTGCATTGGGATTGTTTTTAATGATCCCGTTGCCAACGGCGTGCAAAAGGTGAGTTTTACCTAGACCCGTTCCGCCATATAAGAATAATGGGTTGTATGCGCCACCTGGATTTTCAGCCACTTGCAACGCTGCAGCCTTACCTAATTGGTTTGATTTACCTTCAACGAAGTTATCAAACTGATAGGTTGGATTGATATTGCTGCGATGGTTAGCATTCGCGATAGGCTCAGCTTGGGTATTAAAAGATGTCCCTACTGTCGCTTTAGTCTGAGGATTAGGCACTCGAGTTGTTGCTATCGGCGCCACAGGTTCCGGCTTTTTCGCCGATGGACGGCTGCCAATATCGAAGCGTAACTTAGGTGCATCACTGCCCATTTGCTCAGTAAAAAACTGATTAATGATATTGATGTATTTATCTCTGACCCAATCGAGCACGAAGCGGTTGGGCGCATAAAGCACCAAAGTATCTCCATCCATTTCGGCTTGTAACGGTCTGATCCACATACTGAACTGCTGAGCAGAAAGCTCATCCTGCAGTCGTCCGATACATTGTTGCCAAAGTGAAACAGCCACTAAGTTATCCCCAAAAGATCATCAAAAAAGAGGTGTATTCTATAGCGAGATCTCAATGATCGCTATCCTTAAAAAATATTTATCCCCAGCGAGATCATTCTATGTGGATATCCTCGATCATCAAAGATCAAAATCGATCCTTTTATTAAACAATTAGCGCAAATCCCGCTTTATTAAGCGATCCACATTGATCTATAATGGCGGCCCTTTGATCGAGTCAAAGATCCCCTTTACTACTAGATGTAGTAGCCGTACACAGAGTTATCCACATCTTATGGTGTATTGCGGGGATGGATCTTAGGACACGCTGGCAGAAATAAACCACTTACCGACTTTCGTTGTTGACGGGAACAAGTAAAGTGATTACAATTCGGCCTCTTTTTTGCCCTTACCTCTAATAACTAGAGATAAGGAATGTTCACTAATAACAAAGACGGATTGCCATCATGAGTAAACGTACTTTTCAACCTAGCAACCTGAAGCGCAAGCGTTCTCACGGCTTCCGCGCTCGTATGGCTACTGTAGGCGGCCGTAAGGTGCTTGCACGTCGTCGTGCGAAAGGTCGCGCTCGTTTATCTGCTTAATAAGTGGATAACTAGTTGACTAGCTATACCTTTACGCGGGAGTTACGTTTGCTAACTCCCGCGCAATTTAAATCTGTATTCTCCAATCCCATCAAAGCATCTTCTGCTGAAATTACCTTGCTCGCTATTCCTAACTCGGAACAACATCCGCGTCTGGGCCTTACTGTTGCTAAACGCTATGTAAAACGCGCCAATCAACGTAATCGCATTAAGCGCGTCATCAGAGATAGTTTTCGTTTAAATCAACACGACATCCCTCACCTCGATATCGTTGTGCTGGTCAGAAACGGCGTGATGGAAATGGAAAACGCAGAAATCAACAAATTGATAGAAAAGCTATGGCGCAAACTCAGTCGCCGCTACAATGGCTAGCGACCACGTTAATTCGTGGCTATCAAATCTTCATTAGCCCTATACTGGGCCCTCGTTGTCGTTTCAATCCCACTTGCTCTCATTACGCCATTGAAGCAATAAAAGTGCACGGAACCGCGAAAGGTTGTTGGTTTGCATTGAAACGCATATTAAAATGTCACCCTTTACATCCCGGCGGTAGCGATCCCGTCCCCCCTAAAAATGACAGGTGTAATAAATAGGCTATGGAATCTCAACGCAATATATTGCTCATAGGACTACTGTTTGTCAGCTTTTTGCTGTGGCAACAGTGGCAGGCAGACAAAGCTCCTAAACCCGTTGCAACCGAATCGTCCTTAGTGGCGAATGCGGCTAGCACTCACAGCGCCGATGTTCCAGAAGCAGATACAGGTGTGCCAGCAGCCGTCGCTGCAACTCAAAATATTATCAAGGTAAAAACCGATCAACTCGATGTGCAGATCAACCCAGTGGGTGGCGACATCGTTTTTGCAGCGCTAGTTTCACACAAGATGGAACAGGGTAAAGACCAACCTTTCGTATTGCTTGAGCAAACAAAGGATTACACTTATATCGCCCAGAGCGGCCTAATAGGCCGTGATGGTATCGATAGCAGTGCCAAAGGTCGTGCTGCATTCACCGCCTCGGCAACTGAATTTACCTTAGCCGAAGGTCAAGATACCTTAGAAGTGCCATTAACCTATGTGGCAGATAACGGTGTAACTTACACTAAAGTCTTCGTATTCCACCGCGGCAAGTTTAACGTCGATATCGATTACAAGATCAACAACACCTCGGCAACACCACTGCAAGTTCAGATGTACGGTCAGATTAAACAAACGATTAAGCCATCTGAAAGCAGCATGATGATGCCAACCTACCGCGGTGGCGCATTCTCAACGCAAGATGTGCGTTATGAGAAGTACAACTTCGAAGACATGGCTAAAGGCAACCTGAACCAAGCCACGTTAGGCGGTTGGGCTGCAATGCTACAACATTACTTTGTTTCAGCTTGGATCCCACCGGCAACCGATAGCAACACCATTTTCTCGAGTGTAAGCGCAGGCGGTTTAGCCAATATTGGTTTCCGCGGCGCGGTATACGATATAGCACCAGGTGCGACTCAAGAAATTAGCTCGCAATTCTATGTAGGTCCTAAGGATCAAGCGGCATTATCAGCGATTTCAGAAACCTTAAACCTAGTGGTTGATTACGGTTTCCTCTGGTGGTTAGCTGTGCCTATTCACTGGCTATTGATGTTCTATCAATCATTCGTCGGTAACTGGGGTGTGGCAATTATCCTGATCACCTTAACCGTTCGTGGTTTACTGTTCCCGCTGACTAAAGCGCAGTACACCTCAATGGCGAAGATGCGTAACCTACAGCCAAAACTGCAGGATTTGAAAGAACGCTTCGGCGATGACCGTCAAAAGATGGGTCAAGCCATGATGGAATTGTACAAGAAAGAAAAAGTTAACCCTATGGGTGGCTGTTTACCTATCCTGTTACAGATGCCAATCTTCATTGCCTTGTACTGGGTATTGTTAGAAAGCTTCGAACTGCGCCATGCGCCATTTATGTTATGGATCCACGACTTATCGGTACAAGATCCTTACTATATTCTGCCGCTGCTGATGGGTGTTTCTATGTTCATCATGCAGAAGATGCAACCTATCGCACCGACTATGGACCCAATGCAAGTCAAGATGATGCAGTGGATGCCAGTGATCTTTACCGTATTCTTCCTGTGGTTCCCATCGGGTCTAGTACTGTACTGGTTAGTAGGTAACATAGTTGCCATTATCCAGCAGAAGATTATTTATGCAGGTCTAGAGAAAAAAGGCTTAAAATAATCCCTAGCTTTAGCAACGCATAAAGTGAAAACAACACTAAAGGCGGCTTAATTAGCCGCCTTTTCCTTTACATCATTTGGTAGATATTAGTTTGGTGGGTATTTCCGTGACAACTGACACTATCGTGGCTCAAGCCACCGCACCCGGACGTGGCGGCGTTGGCATCATTCGAATTTCAGGTGACAAAGCAACGGATGTTGCCATGGCAGTTTTAGGTCATCTACCTAAAACCCGCTACGCCGACTATTGCGATTTTAAAAGTGCCTCTGGCCAAGTGATAGACCAAGGCATAGCACTGTTTTTTAAAGGTCCTAATTCCTTTACCGGTGAAGATGTATTGGAACTTCAAGGCCACGGCGGGCAAATCGTTCTCGATATGCTGATAAAACGCGTACTGGAAGTTGAAGGTATTCGTATCGCTAAACCGGGTGAATTTAGCGAACAAGCTTTTATGAACGATAAACTCGACTTAACCCAAGCCGAAGCCATTGCCGATCTTATCGATGCCACCAGTGAACAAGCCGCCAAAAGCGCGTTGCAATCGCTGCAGGGTGAGTTTTCAAAGGAAGTCCACGAGCTGGTGGACCAAGTCACTAATCTGCGTTTATACGTTGAAGCCGCGATTGATTTTCCCGATGAAGAGGTCGACTTTTTAAGTGATGGCAAAATTGCCAATGCACTCTATAAAATCATCGATAAACTTGACCTAGTGCAAGTCAGCGCTAAACAAGGCTCGATTATCCGCGAAGGGATGAAAGTGGTGATTGCCGGCCGCCCTAATGCCGGAAAATCCAGTCTATTAAATGCCTTAGCAGGTAAAGAATCGGCGATTGTCACTGAAATAGCCGGCACCACCCGGGATGTGTTACGCGAACATATTCATTTAGATGGCATGCCGCTGCATATTATCGACACAGCAGGTTTGCGAGATACTACAGATACAGTAGAACAAATTGGTATAGAACGCGCATGGAATGAAATTAATAGCGCCGATCGCGTGCTGTTTATGGTCGATGGCACTACTACAGCCGCTGTCGATCCCCATGATATTTGGCCGGATTTTATCGATCGCCTGCCCGCCAATTTGGGCGTGACAGTCATTCGCAATAAAGCCGATCTCACCGGTGAAGACTTAATGATGACCGAAGAGCAAGGTTATAGCGTCTATCGGATTTCGGCCAAAACAGGACTAGGTGTTGAAGAACTAAAGCAGCATTTAAAGTCACTCATGGGCTATCAGAGTAATCTCGAAGGCGGCTTTATCGCCCGTCGCCGTCATCTCGAAGCACTCGAGATAGCCGCAAGTCACTTGCAACTAGGCAAAGAACAATTAGAAATTTACCTCGCAGGTGAACTTTTAGCAGAAGAACTCAGAATGGCACAGCTAGCCCTATCTGAAATTACCGGCCGTTTTACCTCCGACGATCTCTTAGGCAAAATTTTCAGCTCATTCTGTATCGGTAAATAACTTTGTTTTTAAAAGTGAGATAACCCGATAAAAAAATCAGCCCATTTTGGGCTGATTTTTTTATATATTTACTCTTTATCTAAAGCATTACACCTGTCGATAATGATCCTGCATTTGATATGAGCGGGCATAAAGTGCAAATACCAGTGCCGCAAAGATGGCAAAACCCGCAAAGAAAAACATTTGGAACGCCGTAACGCTCATGCCGGTTTGCACTATTTGTTCGGTAACCGCAGGGCTCTTGACGCTCACATTGGCGAGTAATACCCAAAGGTTGCCCACTGTTACCGAAAGAGTCCAAAAACTCATAATTGTGCCTTTCATCGCTTTAGGTGCTTGGCTATAGGCAAATTCTAGCCCAGTAGCCGAAACCAATACTTCACCAAATGTCAGCAAGGCATAGGGTAAAATCTGCCAAAAGATAGAAAGGGCCGAACCACCATCCATCATCAATTGGATACTACCGACCACAATCCAACTTAAACCTGTGATAGCAATCCCCGCCCCCATTTTACGCAGCGCTGTTAGTTTGATCCCCATACGTTCAATCGCAGGATATAAAACAAAGTTATTAAATGGGATCAATAGCATGACTAATAATGGATTCAAGGCCTGCATCATTGCAGGTTCAAACCATTCAGGCTTAGTCATATCGTTAGCCTGTAAAATCCAGGTCGATGCCTTTTGATCGAATAAAGACCAAAACGGGGTGACTAAGGCAAATAGCACTAAAATACGCAATACAGATCGAACACCATCTACAGCGTGATCAGGGTGGATCCCCCTAGCCCTTTCAAGCTGCAATGAAGCCCCCACACCGATAAAGCCCATAATGAGCACCAGAGCACAACATAAACCCGCCACAATACCTAAAGTAGGAATATTCACTAAGGCATAGGCTGCAGACACTAAGCCAATTAATGCGAGAACTAAACCCACGTTGGCTTGACCAGCGACTTTAGTCAGTAAGGCAGTTCGGATTACAGGTAAAAAACCATGGGGATCTTTAGGTTCAGGTGGCATATGCACATAACGCTTGCGGCCTAACCAAAAAAATACGGTTGCAATAAACATCAGTACGCCAGGGATCCCAAATGCGACCGCAGCACCAAAATTTTTCAACAACAATGGCATAGATAAAGAAGCGAAGAAAGAACCAAAGTTGATCGTAAAATAAAACATATCAAAGGCCTTCTGGGCCAAAGATTTGTTTGTTTGATCAAATTGATCTCCCATAAAGGAAGAAACCAAGGGCTTAATGCCACCGGAGCCAAGGGCGATCAAAAATAGTCCAGTATAGAAGCCTTGAATACTGTGCTCAAAAATGGCGAGAAAAGCATGACCAACACAGTAAATTAAGCTAAGCCACAGAATTGTATTGTATTTTCCAAAGAAACGGTCAGCAATCCAACCACCTAATAATGGGAAAAAATACACCCCGATGACAAAGGAATGGAACACATCCTTTGCCATAGCACCACGGAGATGTTCAGGCACAGATAACAAGAGTGCCGTCATCAAGAAGGGCGTTAAAATGTTGCGCATTCCATAAAAGCTAAAACGCTCACAAGCTTCGCTGGCAATGATATAAGGGATTTGGCGTGGCCACTGGGGCGACTGAACAGGAGCTGTCATCGATTATCCTATTATAATTTTTATAAAAACCTTCCGGTCATGATGTATAAAGCACATATGGGCGCCAAAGACACTAACAGACTGCGGAGCATATTTGCCTAAATTTATAAAAAAAACGTGGCAAATCCGATGTAAACACCACCAAATAGCAAAAATTTAACGACCACAGAGAGCAGTAATAATGACAAAAATCGCTATTTTAGTAGGAACAACCTTAGGCAGTAGTGAATATATAGCCGATGAAATGATGGGTCAATTAAAGGCCTTAGGCCATGATGTCAGTTGTTATCTCAGTCCATCCATAGACGAATTAGCCTCCTACACATATTGGATTGTTGTTTGTTCAACCCACGGTGCAGGCGATCTCCCCGACAATATTCAACCCTTCTGCAATGAAATAACCCTAAAAAACCCAGATCTCTCCCATGTAAATTTAGCCCTGTGTGCCATTGGAGATTCCAGTTACGACACTTTCTGCCAAGGTCCAGAAAAGTTAATTGAAGCCCTAAAATACTGCGGTGCAAAAGTGTGTGTGGATAAGATCCAGATCGATGTACAACGGGATCCAGTGCCGGAAGACCCAGCCCTCGCATGGTTAGCGCAATGGCAAGATCGTATTTGAGATCACAATCAGGCTTAATCAAGGAACAACCCACAGTTTAGATCCTATTTATCCACAATTTACTTATTTTAGGTATAAATATGTGGATAAACTATTATTTAGATCTGATCAACCTCTGTGCTATTCACACTCAGATCCGCTCAATGATCCACCTTGTGGATAAGTAGCGGATCTATCCCCACCTTATATCCCATTAGATCGCGATCAGATCACAGGATCAAAAACGAGTTATCTATTGATTTATATGGGTAAATAACCTTATGCACAGAAAACAGCGATCATAATAGTAAACATAATAAGAAGATCTATATAAAGATCTTAAGATCTATTAGTCCGGATCAACTCGATCGAACAAGGTAAAATGATCATTCACCTAGCTCAAAGCAAATGCTAAAATGATCGGCTCGTGTTGAGTCTCTTAAGTTATTAAAGGTAGTGTCATGCATTTTCATGAACGGTTTGATGTTATTGTTGTTGGTGGTGGTCATGCCGGAACTGAAGCCGCATTGGCAGCTGCAAGAATGGGTTCTAAAACATTATTACTAACGCACAATATCGATACGTTAGGGCAAATGTCATGTAACCCAGCAATTGGCGGAATTGGTAAAGGCCATTTAGTCAAAGAAATTGACGCCCTAGGCGGTGCTATGGCTATTGCAACCGATTATGCAGGGATCCAATTTCGTACTTTAAACTCGAGTAAAGGCCCAGCCGTTCGTGCAACACGAGCTCAAGCTGACCGCGCTTTATACCGCCACAAAATCCAAAATATGCTGCAAAATCAGGCTAATTTACGGATATTCCAACAGGCTGTAGACGATCTTATTGTTGAAAACGATCGAGTGATCGGCGTAGTGACTCAAATGGGATTAGCCTTTGAATCGCCAGCGATCGTGTTAACGACAGGCACATTTTTAAGCGGAAAGATCCACATAGGCTTAGAAAACTACAGCGGTGGCCGTGCAGGTGATCCACCAGCCATTGCACTTGCACATCGTTTACGCGAGCTACCTATACGTGTTGGTCGTTTGAAAACGGGTACACCACCGCGTATCGATGCAAACACAATCGATTTTTCTCAAATGGCTGAACAAAAAGGCGATTCTCCATTGCCTGTCATGTCATTTATGGGGGATGTAAGCCATCACCCTAAACAAATTTCCTGTTGGATCACCCACACCAATGAAAAAACCCACGACATTATTCGTGGTGGTTTAGACAGAAGTCCTATGTATTCAGGGGTGATTGAAGGAATTGGTCCTCGTTACTGTCCTTCTATCGAAGACAAGATCCATCGTTTTTCAGACAAATCCTCGCACCAGATCTTTATCGAACCCGAGGGACTAAATACCACTGAAATTTATCCAAACGGGATATCCACCAGCTTGCCCTTCGATGTGCAGTTAAATCTCGTGCGTTCGATCAAAGGTATGGAACACGCGGAAATAGTTCGTCCAGGTTATGCGATCGAATACGATTACTTTGATCCACGGGATCTTAAAAATTCATTAGAAACCAAAACGATCAATGGTTTATTCTTCGCTGGTCAAATCAATGGCACAACCGGTTATGAAGAAGCTGCTGCCCAGGGTTTACTCGCAGGCATGAATGCTTCGCTGCAAGTGCAAGGCAAAGAAGCCTGGTGTCCACGTCGTGACGAAGCTTACTTAGGCGTGTTGGTTGACGATCTATCAACCCTAGGGACAAAAGAACCCTACCGCATGTTCACTAGCCGCGCGGAATATCGTTTGTTATTGCGCGAAGACAATGCCGATTTACGTTTAACCGCTAAGGGTCGTGAACTTGGCTTAGTCGATGACACTCGTTGGGCTGCATTCAGTCAGAAATTAGAATCCATTGAACTTGAATTGCAAAGACTGCGTGGCCAATGGGTGCATCCAAATTCACCTTTGATCCATGCGTTGAATCCACATTTGAATACGCCGATCTCGCGCGAAGCGTCATTTGAAGAATTACTGCGTCGTCCAGAAATGGATTACAGCAAGTTAATACAAATTGAAGGTTTTGGTCCTGGACTTGAAGATCCGCAAGCCGCTGAGCAAGTGCAGATCCAAGTTAAATACTCTGGCTATATTCAACGTCAGCAAGAAGAGATCAACAAAGCTGTTCGTAATGAAAACACAGGGTTACCCTTAAATCTCGATTACAAAGAGGTTCCAGGTTTATCAAATGAAGTGATCGCAAAACTGAATAACCACAAACCGGAAACCATAGGTCAAGCATCACGGATCTCTGGTATTACTCCTGCGGCGATTTCAATTTTACTGGTTCACCTTAAAAAGCGTGGCTTATTACGCAAGAGTGCGTAAATGCTAGCTTAATCGGCAGTTTGGTCGCAGAAGGGAAGCATTCATGCTTCCCTTCGACGTTTCAGGGCTTCATAATAGCCTTCGCGTTCATAATCGTATCTTTGTTGAGGTTGCTCAGTGTTATCAGCCCAGTTAGAGGCTTATTTAGCCGCAATTAATTTGCCCGCAACAGCGGAGCAGAAAAAACAACTAATTGATTTTGTTGGCATGCTCAACAAGTGGAATAAAGCCTATAACCTGACGTCGGTGAGAGATCCCGAGGCCATGTTGATCCGCCATATTATGGATAGCTTAGTCGTATCAAAGCATTTACAAGGTGAGCGTTTTATCGATGTAGGTACAGGCCCTGGTTTACCCGGTATTCCACTGGCGATAATGAACCCAGATAAAACCTTTGTGCTGCTCGATAGCTTAGGCAAACGCATCCGTTTTCAAAAACAAGTCGCCTTTGAGCTGGGCATTCGCAATATCAGTTCGGTAGAAAGCCGCGTCGAGGCCTTTCAACCCGAGCAAAAATTCGATGGGGTGCTTAGCCGTGCCTTCGCATCGATTCAAGATATGTTGACTTGGTGCCATCATTTGCCCACCGAAAATGGGCAATATTATGCCCTTAAGGGCCAGTTAAATGATGAGGAAATGCAGCAAATCCCCGCTGGATTTGCGGTTAAAGATATCATCGAACTCAAAGTGCCAAAACTCGATGAGCAGCGACATTTATTAAAAATAATCAAAGAATAACAGGCTTAAAGCTCCTTCTATTGTGTGGATTTTTAAGTAGGCAATAAACCAGAATTTACATACAGGGTGATATTGTGGGTAAAGTAATTGCCGTGGCTAACCAGAAAGGTGGCGTAGGAAAAACAACTACTTGCGTTAACTTAGCTGCTTCGTTAGCCGCAACAAAACGCAAAGTGCTACTGATAGATCTCGATCCACAGGGTAATGCCACTATGGGCAGTGGTGTCGATAAATACGACGTCGAAAATACGGCTTACGAATTGCTGGTTGAAGATAAACCCTTCGATGAGATCGTCGTTAAAAATACCGCAGGTAAATATGATCTTATTGCCAGTAATGGCGATGTGACGGCCGCTGAAATCAAGCTGATGGAGTTTTTTGCCCGTGAGATCCGTTTGCGTAACGCGCTCGCACCGATAAAAGATCAATACGATTATATATTTATCGACTGCCCTCCTTCGCTCAACATGCTGACGGTCAATGCGATGTCCGCCGCCGATTCTGTATTGGTTCCAATGCAATGCGAGTATTTTGCCCTTGAAGGCTTAACTGCGCTTATCGATACCATTACCAAGTTAGCGGCTTTTGTGAATCCAGGACTTGGGATCGAAGGGATTTTACGCACAATGTACGATCCCCGTAACCGTCTCTCAAATGATGTGTCCGATCAGCTAAAACAACATTTTGGCGATAAGGTCTATCGAACTGTGATCCCGCGTAATGTCCGATTAGCGGAGGCGCCCAGTTTTGGGGCTCCTGCTATGTATTACGATAAGTCGAGCGCGGGTGCTAAGGCATATTTGGCGCTCGCAGGGGAAATGATCCGCCGTTCAGAACAGAAAACTCAGGCTAAGCAAGCGTAAAGGATCACCATGACGTTAAAGAAAAGAGGATTAGGCAAAGGGTTAGATGCCTTGCTGAGTAACAGTCACGCTGCCAGTAAAAAGCATTCTGAGGAAGTGACTGTTACCGATAAAAAAGAAGAACTTATCCATCTTGATCTGGATCTTCTGCAACCGGGTAAGTATCAACCGCGTAAAGACATGTCTCCCGAAGCCTTGGAAGAACTGGCGCACTCTATCCGTAATCAAGGCATTATTCAGCCTATCGTTGTAAGACAAGTCGCAAACGATATGTATGAAATTATTGCGGGTGAACGCCGTTGGCGCGCCTCGCAACTGGCGGGTATCAATAAAATTCCTTGTATTGTCAAACAAGTCCCCGACGAAGCCGCCGTCGCTATCGCTTTGATTGAAAACATCCAGCGTGAAGATTTAAATGCCATGGAAGAAGCCATTGCATTGCAACGTTTAATGCAAGAGTTTGAGCTGACTCACCAACAGGTTGCCGATGTTGTGGGAAAATCCCGAGCGAGTGTATCTAACTTGCTACGATTAAACGGCTTGAATGAGCCTGTTAAGCGTTTACTCGAGTATGGCGATATCGATATGGGCCATGCTCGTGCTTTGTTAGCAATTGAAGGTGAAGAACAGACAAATCTCGCGAGATTAGTGGCTGCCAAGGAATTAACCGTTCGCGAAACTGAACGATTGATTAACCAAACCTTAAATCCGCCTAAACCTGCCGAAACTACGACTAAAGATCAAGATGTTTGTCGTTTAGAGCAGCAGTTAATTGAAAGATTAGGTGCAAAGGTTTCTATCGCCCATGGCAGTAAGGGCAAAGGTAAAATTGTAATTAACTATCAGAATCTGGCTGAATTAGACGGAATTCTTAGTAAAATTCATTAATGTCTGTAGATTAACAGTTTTTAATGTAAATTTGTGACAGATGTTAATTTTACATTTTGACTGTTTTGACGCTATATCACGTTAAAAGTGTTGTTTTTCCTTATCTCAAAGTTGCAATGAAGGCGTGAAAAGGTATACTTTCGCAAGCTTTTTGTGCATCGACAAAAATACGGATATTTGTCATCCGGTCATCGAAACAAAAAGTATGAATGCGGAGAGGATGAGTTGAGTAAGGTTTTAGCGCGTCGTGGCCGGTGGTCAGCCTATAAATTGGTGTTGATGCAGGCGGCGGTCGCTGGGGGTGCTTCAATTCTCTTTTTCGCCGTGTGGGGAGTTCAGTTTGGCTATTCTGCATTAGCAGGTGGTTCAATCGCTGTGCTCCCTAATTTTGTATTCGCGACCCTCGCTTTCTCCCATACGGGAGCAAGTTCAGCTGCAAAAGTCATTAAGACTTTTTACTGGGGGGAAGCGGTAAAGTTGCTGTTAACCATCGCTATGTTTTCGCTAGTGTTTATCAATCTTAAGGTCGCTTTTATGCCACTTTTTGTTTGTTACGTGCTGACGTTAATCGTGCATTGGACAGCTCCTTTATACTTCAAGCAAAGTTAAGTGGGATGAATCATGGCTGCAACTGGTGAAGCGTTAACACCGCAGGGCTATATCCAACATCACCTTACCAACTTAAGTGTTGGTGAAGGTTTTTGGACATGGCACATTGATTCGTTGTTCTTTTCGGTTGGTCTTGGTGTTCTGTTCCTGTGGATTTTCCGCAGCGTTGGTAAAAAAGCGACTTCCGGTGTTCCTGGTAAGCTTCAATGCTTTATCGAGATGATTGTTGAGTTCGTAAATAACAGCGTGAAAGAAAGTTTTCATGGTCGCAATGCCCTGATCGCGCCTTTAGCTCTGACCATTTTTGTATGGGTATTCATGATGAACTTCATGGATATGATCCCTGTCGATTGGCTGCCTCACGCAGCTGCTTTAGCAGGTATCCCTTATCTTAAAGCGGTTCCGACAACTGACGTAAACATCACCTTCAGCTTAGCTATCGGTGTGTTTGTGCTGATTATTTACTACAGCATTAAGGTCAAAGGCGTGTCTGGGTTTGTTAAAGAACTGACGCTACAGCCCTTTAACCATAAGGCAATGATACCCGTCAACCTCCTATTAGAGACTGTTACTTTAATTGCTAAGCCAATTTCATTGGCATTGCGACTCTTTGGTAACTTGTACGCAGGTGAGTTGATCTTCATCCTTATTGCGCTGATGTATGGTACCAATTTGTTATTATCTTCCCTAGGTGTGACTCTGCAGCTAGGTTGGTTAATTTTCCACATTTTGGTTATCACGCTGCAGGCGTTTATCTTCATGATGTTGACCATTGTTTATTTAAGCATGGCCCATGAAGATCATTAAGGATTGCTGAAGAAATTTTAAACTAAATCATCAACTAATTAGATTTAGATACTGGAGATACAGATGGAAACGATTTTAGGCATGACAGCTATCGCTGTTGCTCTGCTGATTGGTATGGGTGCTCTTGGTACTGCAATCGGTTTCGGCTTATTAGGTGGCAAGTTCCTGGAAGGCGCTGCGCGTCAACCAGAAATGGCTCCTATGCTGCAAGTTAAAATGTTCATCGTAGCGGGTCTACTCGACGCCGTAACTATGATCGGTGTTGGTATCGCATTATTTATGCTGTTTACCAACCCGCTGGGTGCAATGCTGTAAAAAACGCTTCTGTCTTAACTCTAAATAGGAGGCTGTTGTGAATTTCAACGCTACCCTAATCGGTCAGACGGTCGCCTTTATCATCTTCGTGTGGTTCTGCATGAAGTTTGTATGGCCCCCTTTGATGAATGCCATCGAAGAGCGCCAAAAAAGGATTGCTGACGGTCTAGCTGATGCTGATCGTGCGGTAAAAGACCTGGAGTTGGCACAAGCGAAAGCGACTGACCAACTAAAAGAAGCCAAGGTAACTGCTAACGAAATTATTGAGCAAGCGAACAAACGCAAAGCGCAAATAGTTGAAGAAGCAAAAGCCGAAGCAGACGCTGAGCGTGCAAAAATCATCGCTCAGGGTAAAGCAGAAATTGAAGCTGAACGTAATCGCGTGAAAGAGGATCTGCGTAAGCAGGTTGCTACTCTTGCCATCATGGGTGCTGAGAAGATCCTTGAGCGTTCTATTGATCCAGCCGCCCACAGTGACATAGTTAATAAACTAGTCGCTGAAATTTGATAAGGGAGTTGAGTTATGGCTGAATTAACCACCATCGCTCGCCCTTACGCAAAGGCAGCTTTTGACGTTGCTGTTGAACATAATGCAGTGGATAACTGGGCCGAAATGCTCACGTTTGCCGCGCTGGTCAGTGAAAACGAAACCATGCAGCCGCTGCTGACTGGCTCTTTAGCCAGTACAAAACTCGCCGCACTCTTTATTAGTGTCTGTGGTGAGCAAATCAATGAGCAAGGTCAAAACTTGATAAAGGTAATGGCTGAAAACGGTCGCTTAAAGGTACTACCTGCTGTATCTCAGTTATTTACTGAATACCGTAATGAGTGGGCAAAAGAAGTGGAAGCCGATGTGGTTTCTGCAACTGAGCTGAGCTCTGAACAACAACAGCAGATTGGTATTTCTTTAGAGAAACGTCTCGCACGCAAAGTTAAGCTGAATTGCAGCACTGACGCCGCGCTCATCGCCGGTGTAATTATTAAGGCAGGTGATCTAGTCATTGATGGCTCGGTCCGCGGTAAATTATCGCGTCTGTCTGATAAGCTGCAGTCGTAATTGGGAGTTTGAGCATGCAACTGAATTCCACTGAAATCAGCGATCTGATTAAGCAGCGGATCGAGCAGTTCGAAGTCGTTAGCGAATCTCGTAACGAAGGTACTATCGTTGCGGTAAGTGACGGCATCATCCGCATCCACGGCCTAGCCGACGTGATGCAAGGTGAAATGATCGAACTGCCTGGTAACCGTTTTGCAATCGCGTTGAACCTTGAACGTGATTCTGTCGGTGCCGTAGTAATGGGTCCTTATGCTGATTTAGCAGAGGGCGTAAAAGTTAAAACTACAGGCCGTATTCTGGAAGTGCCAGTCGGTCGTGGTCTACTGGGCCGCGTAGTTAACACTCTGGGTGAACCTATTGACGGTAAAGGACCTATCGATAACGATGGTTTCTCTCCTGTTGAAGTGATTGCTCCTGGTGTTATTGAACGCCAATCAGTATCACAACCAGTACAAACTGGTTATAAAGCCGTTGACTCTATGATCCCAATCGGTCGTGGTCAGCGTGAATTGATCATTGGCGACCGTCAAACTGGTAAAACAGCAATGGCGATCGACGCAATTATCAACCAGAAAGATTCTGGCATTAAATGTGTGTATGTCGCGGTTGGCCAAAAGGCTTCTACTATCGCTAACGTAGTACGCAAGCTAGAAGAACATGGTGCTTTAGCTAACACTATCGTTGTAGTTGCAACTGCTTCTGAAGCTGCTGCTCTGCAATTCTTAGCGCCATACTCTGGTTGTTCTATGGGTGAATACTTCCGCGACCGCGGTGAAGACTCTTTGATTGTATACGATGACCTGTCTAAGCAAGCTGTTGCTTACCGTCAGATTTCGTTACTGCTGAAGCGTCCACCAGGCCGTGAAGCTTACCCAGGTGACGTATTCTATCTACACTCTCGTTTACTTGAGCGTGCTTCACGCGTAAACGAAATCTATGTAGAAAAGTTCACTAAGGGTGCAGTAACAGGTAAAACCGGTTCTTTAACCGCATTGCCTATTATTGAAACTCAAGCGGGTGACGTATCTGCATTCGTACCGACCAACGTAATTTCTATTACTGACGGTCAGATCTTCCTTGAGACCGATCTGTTTAACTCAGGCTTACGTCCTGCGGTTAACCCAGGTATTTCTGTTTCTCGTGTTGGTGGTGCGGCTCAGACTAAGATCATCAAGAAACTGTCTGGTGGTATTCGTACTGCACTAGCACAGTATCGTGAACTTGCTGCGTTCTCACAGTTTGCATCTGATCTTGACGATGCAACTCGTGCTCAGCTAGAGCATGGTGTGCGTGTTACCGAACTGATGAAGCAAAAGCAATATGCTCCTATGAGCGTAGCGGCTCAGTCTGTGTCTATTTTCGCAGCTGAGAAAGGTTACCTGAAGAGTGTTGAGCTGAAGAAGATCGGTGATTTCGAAGCCGCTCTGCTCTCGTTCATGAACAGCGAGCATGCTGCTTTAATGAAGCTTATTAACGAAACTGGCGATTATAACGCTGAGATCGAAGCTGAATTAAAAGCTGGCCTCGACAAGTTCGTAGCAACCCAAACCTGGTAACAATGATAGAGGTGTCTTAAGACACCTCAGGTCCAGATTGGAGAGTAGAGATGGCCGGCGCTAAAGAGATTAAAACCAAGATCGCGAGTGTTAAAAACACTCAGAAGATCACGTCCGCCATGGAAATGGTGGCAGCCAGCAAAATGCGCAGAGCGCAGGAACGCATGGCTGCGAGCCGTCCATATGCGGAAAGCATGCGTAAGGTGATCGGTCACGTAGCGCAAGGTTCTCTCGAATACAAACACCCCTATTTAGAGGTGAGAGAGGCTAAGCGGGTTGGTTACATAGTTGTAGCAACCGACCGTGGCCTTTGTGGTGGTCTGAACGTTAACCTTTTCAAGAAGGTTGTCGCAGACGTGAAAAACTGGAAAGCCCAAGGTGCAGAATTTGAATTTTGCCCAATTGGTGCCCGTAGTGTGCAGTTTTTCAAAAGCTTCGGCGGACAAGTATCGGCACAAGCATCGGGTTTAGGTGATGCACCTAAATTGAATGACTTGATTGGTACTGTACAGGTCATGCTAGAAGCTTACAACGAAGGCAAGCTGGATCGTCTGTATGTAGTGTTTAACAAGTTTGTGAACACTATGACGCAGACTCCTGTGATCGAGCAGCTGCTACCTTTGCCTAAATCGGAAGATGATGAGGTTGCTCATCGTTGGGACTATATCTACGAGCCTGATCCAAAAGAACTTTTGGATACCTTATTGGTTCGTTATGTAGAATCTCAAGTTTACCAAGGTGTTGTTGAAAACATTGCCTCTGAACAAGCTGCCCGTATGGTGGCGATGAAGGCGGCAACGGACAACGCGGGTGAGCTTATCAACGACTTGCAACTGGTCTATAACAAGGCCCGTCAGGCTGCGATTACGCAGGAACTGTCGGAAATTGTTTCTGGTGCCTCTGCGGTTTAGGTTAGGTAACGAATACAAGTTTTAGAGGATTAATCATGAGCACAGGTACTGTTGTCCAAGTGATTGGCGCGGTTGTGGACGTAGAGTTTCCACAAGATGCCGTACCTCAGGTATATGACGCTCTGAAGATCACAGGTGAAGGCGCCTGTAATGGTTTGGTGCTGGAAGTTCAGCAACAACTAGGTGGTGGTGTAGTTCGTACCATCGCTATGGGTTCTTCTGATGGTCTGCGTCGTGGTCTTGAGGTAGTAAACTCAGGTTCACCTATTTCTGTTCCGGTAGGGGCTGCGACCCTTGGCCGTATTATGAACGTTTTAGGCGAGCCTATTGATGAAGCGGGTCCAATCGGTGAAGAAGAACGTTATGTTATTCACCGTAGTGCGCCTTCATATGAAGATCAATCGAACACTACTGAACTGTTAGAGACTGGCATCAAGGTTATCGACCTTGTATGTCCATTCGCTAAGGGTGGTAAAGTAGGTCTGTTCGGTGGTGCGGGTGTTGGTAAGACAGTTAACATGATGGAACTGATTAACAACATCGCTAAAGCTCACTCGGGTCTTTCCGTATTCGCCGGTGTAGGTGAACGTACTCGTGAAGGTAACGACTTCTACTACGAGATGAAAGATTCTGGCGTTCTCGACAAAGTGGCCATGGTTTATGGTCAGATGAACGAGCCACCAGGAAACCGTCTGCGCGTAGCACTATCTGGTCTGACAATGGCTGAGAAGTTCCGTGACGAAGGTCGTGACGTACTGTTGTTCGTTGACAACATTTACCGTTATACCTTAGCCGGTACAGAAGTATCTGCACTGTTAGGTCGTATGCCTTCTGCGGTAGGTTACCAACCAACATTGGCTGAAGAAATGGGCGTTCTGCAAGAACGTATCACTTCAACTAAGACTGGTTCTATCACCTCTGTACAAGCGGTATACGTACCTGCGGACGACTTGACTGACCCGTCACCAGCAACAACCTTCGCTCACTTAGATGCGACTGTTGTACTGTCACGTCAAATTGCTTCTCTGGGTATTTACCCAGCGGTTGACCCATTGGATTCGACTTCACGTCAATTAGATCCATTGGTTGTTGGTCAAGAGCATTATGACGTCGCTAACGGCGTGCAAACTGTACTGCAACGTTACAAAGAGCTGAAAGACATTATTGCGATTCTGGGTATGGACGAATTGTCAGATGATGACAAGACCACTGTATTCCGTGCTCGTAAGATTGAGCGTTTCTTATCTCAGCCTTTCTTCGTAGCAGAAGTCTTTACTGGATCTCCTGGTAAGTACGTTTCTCTGAAAGACACCATCCGTGGCTTTAAGGGTATTCTGAATGGTGAGTTCGATCACCTACCAGAACAAGCGTTCTACATGGTTGGCTCAATCGATGAAGTTATCGAGAAAGCTAACAAAAAGAAATAACTAAGTAGTCATACTTAGTTTTTTAAGGAGAACGGGATGGCAGCCATGACAGTACAGCTTGATATAGTCAGCGCAGAGAGCAACATCTTCTCTGGTCGCGTAGCTAGCCTACAAGTGACCGGTTCTGAAGGTGAGTTGGGCATCATGCATGGCCACGCTCCACTGTTAAGCTATATCAAACCTGGCATGGCGCGCATCGTCAAACAAGACGGTAGCGAAGAAGTGTTCTACCTTTCAGGTGGTTTACTGGAAGTACAACCTTCTTCTGTTTCCGTATTGGCTGATGTGGTTATGCGTGCCAAAGATATTGATGAGCAAGCGGCATTAGAAGCTAAGCGTCGTGCAGAAGCCCATATGGCAACTGCAGGTGCTGACTTCAATTATGACGCGGCTATGGTTGAGTTAGCGAAAGCTATGGCTCAATTACGTGTTGTTGAAACCATCAAGAAAAACATTGCCAGATAAGGTTATTGTTTGTGAAAAAAGGGCGACCCTAGGGTCGCCTTTTTTGTGTCTAAAAATGGGGTAGATTGGCATTCTTACATGTCTTTAATGGATTAGCATCGCTATCCGCTTCGCTTTTCGATGGGCTTTCCGTTAAAATTGCGCCACTAATACGACCTCAGTTTTTTTACCCTCTTGGGATTTGTTCAAGGATATGGCAATGGCATTAAATGTAGTGATCTTAGCGGCCGGCAAGGGAACACGGATGCGTTCGGATCTTCCTAAGGTATTACATCCTATCGCCCATAAGAGCATGGTGCAGCATGTCATCGATACCGCCCATAGCATTGGCAGTGATGCGATTCAATTAGTCTACGGTTATGGCGCCGACAAGTTACAAACCAGCTTAGGTGAGCAACAACTTAATTGGGTATTGCAAGCCGAGCAATTAGGCACGGGCCATGCGGTCGCACAGGCCATTCCAAATATCGCTGATAGTGATACTGTGCTGATTCTGTACGGTGATGTGCCCTTGATCCAAGCATCGACCCTTGAAGCTTTACTTGCCGCCCGTCCTGAAAATGGCGTGGCCATCTTAACGGTGAATTTAGCCAATCCTATGGGTTATGGCCGTATCGTGCGCGAGCAGGGCAAGGTTGTCGGCATCGTCGAGCAAAAGGATGCCAATGCTGAGCAGTTAGCTATTAATGAAATCAATACTGGCATTATGGCGGTTCCGGGCAAACAACTTAAAACTTGGCTGAGTCGTTTATCCAATAACAATGCCCAAGGTGAATATTATCTAACGGATATTATTGCCATGGCGCATGCTGATGGCGTAGCCATTGATACCGCGCAGCCACAATCGGCGATTGAAGTGGAAGGCGCCAATAATCGCGTGCAGTTAGCGCAACTTGAACGTGCTTACCAAGCCCGCGAAGCTGAAAAACTGATGTTGGCGGGGGCGAATCTACGTGACCCAAGCCGTATCGATATCCGTGGTGAAGTTACCGTCGGTATGGATGTTATGGTCGACGTAAACGTTATTTTCGAAGGCAAAGTGGTGATTGGCAACAATGTTAGCATTGGTGCTGGTGCGATTTTAATCGATTGTGAGATTGCCGATAATGCTGAAATCAAGCCTTACTCTATTATCGAAGGCGCTAAGCTTGGGGTTGCTGCCAGTGCTGGCCCATTTGCCCGCTTACGTCCCGGCGCAGAACTTAAGCAAGATGCGCATATAGGTAACTTTGTCGAAGTGAAAAAAGCGGTCATAGGTGTGGGTTCTAAAGCCGGACACTTAGCCTATTTAGGCGATGCCATTATTGGTGATGGCGTTAACATTGGCGCTGGCACTATTACCTGTAATTATGATGGTGCAAATAAACATCTTACTGTTATCGAAGATAATGTGTTTGTCGGCTCAGATACTCAGCTGGTGGCGCCTGTGACTATTGGTAAAGGGGCAACGTTAGGGGCTGGTTCAACCATTACCCGTGATGTGGGCGAAGATGAATTAGTTATCACTCGAGTAAAGCAAAAACACCTGACGGGTTGGCAACGCCCAGTTAAGCTTAAGAAGTAAATTAGCCTGCAAAACCTAAAATATAAAAGCGGCTCTGGGCCGCTTTTAGCTTTTATAGGAGGTTAAATTAAGGTTGAATTGATCATGTATGATTTGTTGATTTTTCAGCTTTTTGATGTATATCACACTCAATTGTAAATTCATGTAAAGAAGCTTAAATAAAAACACTTCTCATTTATATTGCCTGCAATTCTAAGACTAAAGGTCTATTTGAGGTGTTGGGAATGGTATTTAATTATTCAGTTGTGGGTTTGGCCGTAGGTGCGGCATTGATGGCTATGCCTGTGATGGCAGAGGCGCCAAACGATGCAAATATTGAGCGCATTAATGTCACTGGCCGTACTTTTAACGATTATAAAGTCGGTACAGCATCGGGCGCTATGCGCGGTGATATTGACTTAATGGATACCCCGCAATCCGTCAATGTGATCCCCGATTTTGTTACCGATGAACAGTTGGCCACTAACCTTGCCGAGGTTTTAGTTAACGATTCGAGCGTAACGGCGGGAACCACACGCTGGAACCGTCAAGTCTTTAGTATCCGCGGTTTTGAGATTGATTCGGGTAATGGTTATCTTATTAATGGCCATCAACAGTGGTCCCACTATGTACAACCCATTGAAACCCTGCAGCAGGTCGAAGTGTTAAAAGGCCCTTCGAGCATGTTGTACGGCCAATCTGGCCCTGGTGGTTTAGTGAATATGGTCACTAAGAAACCGACCTATGATTCAATGTTAGATCTTGGTTTTGATACCGATGGCTATGGTTCAACCCGTGCGCAATTAGATGCTGGTGGTAGTTTAAATGACGCTCAAAGCATTCGTTACCGCGGAGTTTTAGTTAAGCAAGATACTAAATACTGGCGTGAATATTCGACCACAGAGGAAAACCAAGAGCGTGATCGCTGGTTGGGTTACTTAAACTTAGAATTTGATATCAGTGATGATGTTTTGTTATCTGTGAAGTACGATCACACCCAAGATAAAGCGGGCATAGATGCGGGTGGCTGGTTAGATAAACAAGGTAATGTTATCGGCGAGCGTAAAACCGTTTGGGATGCGCCTTGGGCCTTTACCGATAATACAGTTTCTAACTTAGGTACCGATCTGACTTGGCAGATGAGTGACGACTGGAAAGTTAAAGTCGGCTATAACGATCAACAATTTAATCGTCAACGTTTTGATTCGGCTCCGCAATACTCTGAAGATCCGTTTACTAATGGCTATAAAATCAAGCCATTCGATCGTTACGACGATTGGCAGCATAAAACCGCTTTCGTGGATTTTACGGGTGAATTTGCCTTAGCGGGTATGGAGCATCAATTCCTTATTGGGGCTAACTACTTAGATTATTTCTACCAGCAGCAAATTCAGCGTGGGGCAACTCAAACTGTGATTCCTGGGCAAGCGGTCATTGAGCCGGATCTTGATTACCACAATGGTAATAAAAGTACCCCGAGTGAATACAAGTATTACGGTTTCTATCTGCAGGATTTGATGACCTTAAACGAGCAATGGAAATTACTCGCTGGCGTACGTTACGATGAACAGAAGAAAGACGGTGAAGGTGAAAACAGCTATGCCGTGTCGCCTAAGTTTGGAGTGATCTACTCGCCAATGAGTAATGGCAATATCTACGTTAACTATTCAAAAAGCTTTACACCACAAGGCGCGGTAAATGACGAGTTCGATGTCAACGATGGCCTGAATTTAAAGCCTGAATACGGTATTCAATATGAACTGGGTACTAAGTGGGAGTTGTTTGACGATAGCCTGCTATTAACCGCAGCAATATTCGATATCACACTCGAAAACATCACAATTTCAGAGAAATTACCTGCACCAATTGGTGATTATACCGATATCACCACTCAGGGTGGCGAACAGAAACACCGCGGCTTTGAAATGGGAGCGCAGGGGCAAATCGGTGATAGCTGGTTTGTGACTTCTTCTATGATGTATTTAAATGCAGAGTATCAAACGGGAGATGCCCGTGAAGGTAAAACGCCGATCGATGCCCCTGAGTGGTCGGCCAATATCTGGACCCGATACGAAGTGACTGATAATTTCGCGATGAACTTCGGTGCTATTTATGTGGGTGAGCGTTTTGCCGACCTCGATAACACTATTACTAAAGATGGTTATGTGCGTTTCGATATAGGTGCGGCCTACACTATGGCTATCATGGGTAAAGATGTGAGTCTTCGCGCCAACGTGAGAAACCTCTTCGATACCGATTATATCGATGGTGGTCAGTACAATATGGTCACTATTGGCCAAGACCGTAACTTCAGTGTTGCCGTTGAAGCTAAGTTCTAATATTTCCTCAAGTTTTATCTTTAATAAAGCAGTTTATCTCTAGGGGTAAGCTGCTTTTTTTATTGGCTGATTTATAAAATCACTATTACAGAAGGATAAAAAATTACGCAGGATCATGCAAAAGTGTGTTTCGAATACTAGCAAAAAAGTTTCGTTTCACTATAATGCACCTTTCGAAACGAAACTTATCTGAAAGGTTTTATGAACAAACGAAACACACAGCAGCGTCGCCACAGCATAATCACCATATTGAACGAACAGGGTGAAGTGAGCGTTGATGAACTGTCGTTACGTTTTGAAACCTCAGAAGTGACTATTCGCAAGGATCTCGCCGCGCTTGAGAAAACGGGCCTGCTATTACGCCGTTACGGTGGCGCCGTGGCGATCCCCGATGAAGTGACCCAACAGTTTTCTGCCAAAATTGCACCCAATAAACTGTCGATTGCCAAAACTGCGGCGCAGCTGATTAAAGATCATAACCGTATCATTATCGATAGTGGCACTACGACCTCAGGCTTGATTGAACAGCTAAATGATAAGCGTGGGCTGGTGGTGATGACGAATGCCCTGCACCTTGCCAATGCCATCCATGAGCTTGAAAACGAGCCAACCCTATTGATGACTGGTGGAACTTGGGACCCGCATTCTGAATCCTTTCAAGGCCAAGTCGCCGAGCAAGTGCTGCGTTCCTATAACTTCGACCAACTGTTTATAGGTGCCGATGGTATTGATCTCGAACGCGGTACCACCACCTTTAACGAGTTAACCGGCCTAAGCAAAGTGATGGCTGAAGTGTCTCGTGAAGTGATCGTGATGGTGGACTCAGACAAAATCGGCAAGCGGATCCCTAACTTAGAGTTACCGTGGGCCAAGGTCAGTGTGTTGGTCACCGACGATCGTATTAACGAGAGTGTTAAAAAACAAATTTCAGATCAGGGCGTGCGAGTCATGCTAGCGCCCTACGCTCAATAGACAAAATAGCTTAACAACTTCATTTTAATTTATAGGTAAAGACTATGTGTGGAATCGTAGGCGCCGTGGCGCAAAGGGATGTGGCTGAAATTCTGGTAGAAGGCTTACGCCGCTTAGAATATCGTGGATATGACTCCGCAGGCGTTGCCGTTATTCACAATGGTGAACTGAGTCGCACGCGCCGTGTGGGTAAAGTACAAGAATTAACCACAGCATTAAATGAAGCGCCATTAGTGGGCGGAACTGGTATTGCGCACACACGCTGGGCGACCCACGGTGAGCCGAGTGAACGTAATGCTCACCCGCATTTATCCCAAGGCGATATTGCGGTAGTGCACAACGGCATTATTGAAAACCACCATAAATTGCGCGAAATGCTTAAAGGTTTGGGCTATCAGTTTAATTCTGATACCGACACCGAAGTGATTTGTCACTTAGTACACCATGAGCTGAAAAGCCACAACACCTTGCTTGGTGCCGTACAAGCCACAGTGAAACAACTCGAAGGTGCCTATGGCACAGTGGTTATCGACCGTCGTGATAGTGAACGTATGGTGGTGGCTCGCTCAGGTAGTCCCTTGGTGATTGGTTATGGTTTAGGTGAAAACTTTGTCGCCTCTGACCAACTGGCACTCTTACCTGTGACTCGCTCATTCGCCTTCTTAGAAGAAGGTGATGTCGCCGAAGTGACTCGCCGCAGCGTGAGCATTTTTGACTTAAACGGCAATCCCGTTGAGCGTGAAATTAAAGAATCAGAAATCACCCACGATGCCGGTGATAAAGGCGAATATCGCCACTATATGCTGAAAGAGATTTACGAGCAGCCATTGGCACTGACGCGTACCATCGAAGGTCGTATCGCCAATAAGCAAGTATTAGACACGGCGTTTGGTGAAAAAGCAGCTGACTTCTTAAAAGATATCAAACATGTGCAAATCATCGCCTGTGGCACTAGCTACCATGCTGGCATGGCGGCGCGTTACTGGTTAGAAGATTGGGCGGGCGTGTCTTGTAATGTCGAAATCGCCTCTGAGTTCCGTTACCGCAAGTCGCACTTATTCCCAAATAGCCTATTGGTGACGATTTCACAATCTGGCGAAACTGCCGATACCTTAGCGGCTATGCGTTTAGCGAAAGAAATGGGTTACAAAGCCACATTGACGATTTGTAATGCGCCAGGTTCATCACTGGTACGCGAATCAGATATGGCTTACATGATGAAAGCGGGCGCCGAAATCGGTGTGGCATCCACTAAAGCCTTCACAGTACAGCTTGCAGGCTTGCTAATGTTGACTGCGGTGATCGGTCGCCACAATGGTATGTCTGAGCAAATGCAGGCCCAAATCACTCAAAGCCTACAATCTATGCCTGCCAAAGTGGAACAAGCTTTAGGCTTAGATGCTGCGATTGCCGAACTGGCCGAAGATTTTGCCGATAAACATCATGCTTTATTCCTTGGCCGTGGCGATCAATACCCGATTGCGATGGAAGGTGCGTTAAAGCTGAAAGAGATTTCTTACATTCATGCCGAAGCCTATGCCTCTGGTGAACTAAAACACGGCCCACTGGCACTTATCGATGCCGATATGCCTGTGATCGTGGTGGCGCCAAACAATGAACTGTTAGAAAAACTGAAATCGAACGTAGAAGAAGTGCGTGCCCGCGGTGGCCTAATGTATGTGTTTGCCGATGTGGATGCCGAGTTTGAGTCCGACGACACTATGAAGGTAATCCCAGTGCCACATTGCGACATCTTTATGGCACCGCTGATCTACACTATTCCATTACAGTTGCTCTCATATCATGTGGCCTTAATCAAAGGCACCGACGTGGATCAACCACGCAACCTCGCAAAATCTGTAACAGTCGAATAAATATAAGTATTCAAATAAAAACCGCTGTGGGAGAGTAATAAAGTCTCATACTGAGTATTATAGTATCATACTAAAATGGCAGCTATCTCATAGGTACGCTGCCATTTCTAAACCCTTTATGCCTCATTCGGTGTTTCGATGGCTGTTGAGCAATCCTGTTCGTCCATTTACGTTGACCAAATTTTAGTAATGTTCAGAGAGTCTATGGAATCGGTATCATTTCACCTTATGGCTTAAATATGAGCCTCATTGAAACAACGGTAACTGTGAAGTACACCAAGATACTCACAACCAAGAGGCTGAATAGCGTAGACAACCCTGCGTCAAAATTCATAACAGCTACCCACCCAATAAACGCTGCAATTATCATCCTTATAGTGCCTGCCAGTACTGGCCAAAATACTCGTTTCATCCCTATCGCGGCAAAATAAAGTGTCATTCCTACCGCAATAAAACCATAAAAAGGTGCAATTTTACCCAAGTAGCTTGTGCCGATGCTAAGTACGTTTTTATCTTCGCTAAATACCGTGAGCCACAGTTCTGGAAAAGTTCCAATAATTAATCCTATCGATGTCATAAATAGAAACGCAATCATCGCTCCAATTTTGGTGATTTTTCGAGCTCGATGTAACTGGCCTGCGCCAATATTAATGCCAATTATTGTAATAATGGCTGTGCCTAAACCAAATAGCAGCGGAACCTGTAAATACTCTAATCTTGAGGCAATACCATACCCGGCGACGGCATCAGGGCCAAACTTACCAACAGTGGCAGTTACAATGGCGACGGTTAAGTTTATTTGGACTGTTCCAATGGAAGCCAACACACCTACACCAAGTATATCTTTGAATAACTGGGGTTTTATGGGACTTATTGATAGGCTAAGAATACTCTTTGGCGACATCATGTGTTTCACCAAAAATACGGTGGCTAATAGGTAATATATTAAGATCGCGATGCCAGCGCCTTTGACACCAAATGATGGGATTGGCCCCCATCCAAATATCAGGGCTGGCGACAATGGCAACAGAATGAATGCCCCAACTAAGGTGACCAATGCAGGGGTCTTTGTGTCCCCAACTCCCCTAAGTGATGCCGACAACATTGCCACCGCCCAGATGAGTGGCGAGGTTATAAACACAATATTTGAATATGAAAGTGCTGCGTTCAGTGATGGCCCGGAAACCCCCATCGCCTCATACAAAAATGGACCACCAAGGATAAGTGCTCCAGCAAAGAGCAGTCCTATTGCTATGGCAATCACAATACCATGCCAAACTAAGGATTGGACTTCTTCCTGTTTTCCAGCTCCCAATGCCCTTGCTATTGCGGACGATAAACCACTTCCTATCCCTCCGTTAGCCATCATTTGCATGAGCATCAATACCGGAAAAACAACAGATATCCCTGCTAAAACATCTGCTCCAAGAGCGCTCACAAAATATGTTTCCATAATGCCAACGAAGGTTTGGATGACTAACACTGCAAGTGTTGGTAACGCCAGTTTGAGCATTATTGGGATAATAGGGCCTTCTAGGATGTCATTGGTCTTTCTTGTTACCGATGATGTTTGATTCGAATTTAATTCCGGCGAAGATGCTGACATTATGGAGTCTTCTCATCAGCTTGCCAGCCTCCGCCTAGTGCTTTATAGGCAGCTATTGCTGACGTTATGGTCTCGGCTCTTGCAAGCGTTTCTTCATCCGATGCTCGCAGTAAACTTTCATCAGCCTGTAGTACCTCCAACTTGCTGGCTATTCCCTTCTGGTATGCGGAAAATGAGGCGTTACGTGCATGCTGAAGAGCGTCAACCTCCTGCGATACAATCTCAGTCTGTTGTTCCCGTTTTGCTAATGTTGAGAACGTGTTTTCGACATCTTCAGTGGCTTTCAGAACCGCCAGTCTATAGGCAGCAAGCATTTCTGCTTCACGGCCTTTCGCCTGCGCAATCTGGGCATCTATTCGACCAAAATCAAACAATCGCCAACGTAAACCTAGGACGCCAGCCGCTTGGTTAGCGCCGTTGCTAAATAAATTTCCTTCTGTAATTGAGGTAGCACTTCCTAGCAGTCCACTCAATGAAAATTTGGGGTAATATTCGGCAATTGCGGCACCAATCTTTGCATTTGACTCTGCCAGATGCCGCTCTGCAATAATGAGGTCAGGGCGACGTGTGAGCAATTCACCGGGCGTCCCCATGTTGATAGTCTTCGGGATTGAGGGAAGCGGGACGATTGCAGCAAGTTCTACGCGATGTGATCCAGGAAGCGTACCCAGTATCACGTCTAGTGCGTTCATTGTTGTCTCTAGGCTTGCTTCCATCAGAGGAACAGTCGCCTGATATTGAGCGAGCATAGCTTGTGTTTGATGGACTTGGCGTTCAGGCACTAACCCCTTGCTGTAAAGGAGATTGGTCATATCGAGCATTTGCTGCTGCGTTTCTACTTGTTTACGAGCGATGTCTAGTCGAGCTTGTATGGCGCGAATGTTGACATAGATGCTGGCGGTTTGCGCGGCTACGACCAGTCGTGTGGCCGCAATTCCTGCCGACGTTGCTTGGTATTCAGCTAGAGCTGCCTCTCGGTCTCTGCGGAGACCGCCAAACAAATCTAGTTCCCAACTTGCGTTCAGGTTGGTTTCGTAACTGCTGCCATAACGATCAAAACTTGGGGATGAGTTCAATACTTGTCCCAAAGGGGTTTCTACTGATTGGTAAGCGCGAGCGGCTTGTCCGGAGATACTGCCCGATGGGAGTAGAGCTGCATTGGCTGCTCCTAGCCCTGCTCTTGCTTGAGCCAGTCGAGCCGTTGCTTGAGCCAGATCAAGGTTCTGGTCTAGGGCAATGGCGATGTAATGAGTTAATTGCGCGTCACCAAATTTTTCCCACCACACGTCTAGCTGAGCATCGATCGTTGTTTCTTGTTTGCCAACAGAGCTCTGCCCATAAAAGTGATTGGGGGTAGATAGTTTCGGAGGGATATAGTCAGGCCCTACAGCACAGCCAGCTAACATACTGGTTACCGTAAGTATGATGAATGAGTGTTTTAGACGCATATTATTACCAAGGATTGACAACGAGTGACTATGTTACCATTTGGTCACTCGTTGTCAATCTGGCCGTGACGCGTTAGAATTCTGATATGTATGAAAGTCAGAGAAAAGGTTATGAGTGAAGAGCACAACAGTCCTACATTGAATCGAGGTCCTGTTGATCATGATGTGCGGGATCAGATTGTTATTGCTGCAACAGAACATTTCAGCCGCTACGGTTACGGTAAAACTACTGTCTCAGATTTGGCGAAATCAATAGGTTTTTCAAAAGCATATATATACAAATTCTTTTCCTCTAAACAGGCCATTGGGGAAAGCATCTGTACAAACTGTTTAGGTGAAATTGAGGCCGATGTTCGAAAAGCGATAGAGGATGTTGACCAACCGCCAGAGAAGCTACGCCGAATGTTTAAAGAAATTGTTCAGGCAAGCTTTCGGTTATTTTCCCAAGACCAAAAGCTCTATGAAATTGCCGCTTCAGCCGCTGCAGAACGTTGGCAGGCAACCATTTACTATGAGCAAAACATCAAGGCGCTCCTGCAAGGGATCCTTCAAGAAGGGCGTCAATCGGGAGATTTTGAGCGTAAAACACCGTTAGATGAAATAACAACAGCCATTTATCTTGTCATGAGGCCATATATGAATCCCCTCATGTTGCAACATAATTTTGACTTCATTGAAGAGGCTCCTGTCCAGCTCTCAAATTTGGTTCTTCGTAGTCTTGCACCATAAAACTGATGTGACTATTGACTAATTTGGTCACTAGAATAATAATTGCACTCCTGAACAGTTCTTCATGGAGGCTTATGTATGTCTCGTCACAACATACTTACAATAGCAATTATTACTTCGTTACCGCTGGTCTTGACGGCTTGCGGCGAAGAAAACAAAACTGATCCACGTACCGAAGCGCCATTGGTACGGACCGTTAAAATTGATTCGCCTCGTGCTGAATCTCGCTCATTCACTGGTGTCGTAGCGGCTCGTATAGAAAGCGACCTTGGTTTTCGGGTATCCGGTAAGGTGCTAAAACGCCTTGTGGATACCGGGCAAATGGTGAAGCGGGGTCAAGTACTGATGCAACTTGACCCAGTAGACCTAAAGCTTGCGGCTCATGCCCAACAAGAGGCGGTTGTAGCGGCTGAAGCTAAGGCGAAACAAGCGGCGGAAGATGAGGCTCGATACCGGGATTTGCGTGGTACTGGCGCTATATCTGCCTCAGCTTACGATCAAGTAAAAGCAGCTGCGGATACGGCAGCTGCTCAACTTCGTGCAGCACAAGCACAAGCTGAAGTGGCAATCAATGCTACTCGGTATACGGATCTTGTCGCCGATGCTGATGGGACTGTGGTTGCAACGCTTACTGAGCCTGGGCAAGTTGTCAGTGCTGGTCAGATAGTTGTCCGAGTTGCACACGCCGGGGCTCGTGAAGCAGTGATCCAACTACCTGAAACTCTGCGGCCTTCATTGGGTTCTTCTGGGCAGGCACAGCTTTTTGGTCGGCCTGATATGACGTCGGTTGCAACGCTCAGACAGCTTTCAGATGCTGCAGACCCAATGACTCGTACCTTTGAAGCGCGATATGTTTTGACAGGAACGCTTGGCAGTGCACCTTTAGGTTCCACTGTAACCGTCAAGATTGCTAACGATGCTTTGACAACAGAAGGTAGTTTCAATGTTCCACTTGGGGCTTTATTCGACGCGGGTAAAGGAGCTGGCGTTTGGAGTATCAATGGCACACCTACAAAAGTTTCGTGGCGTCCAGTCACCGTTCTAAACATTAGCGATAATTTTGCACGTGTCTCCGGCCAAATCAATCAAGGTGATCTGATAGTAGCACTTGGTTCTCACTTGTTGCATGAGGGTGAACTGGTGCGCGTCTCAGTTCCAGCCTCGACTACTACCGTCGCGGGAGTTCGTCCATGAGTGAGCATCGTTTTAACCTGTCAGCACTTGCGGTGCGCGAACGTAGCGTAACATTGTTTCTGATCTTCCTGATCGCTGCCGCCGGTATCCTCGCGTTTTTCCAGCTTGGGCGTGCAGAAGATCCACCATTTACCATCAAGCAGATGACAATCGTCACCGCTTGGCCAGGGGCCACGGCGCAGGAGATGCAAGATCAGGTCGCCGAACCGCTGGAAAAACGCCTACAGGAGTTGCGCTGGTACGACCGCGCGGAAACCTATACCCGCCCCGGACTAGCCTTCACCACACTTTTCCTGCTCGACAGCACACCGCCTTCTGAGGTTCAGGAGCAATTTTATCAGACCCGCAAGAAGATGGGAGATGAGGCCAAAAATTTGCCGGCAGGTGTCATCGGGCCTCTCCTCAACGATGAATATGCCGATGTGACGTTTGCGCTCTTCGCACTCAAAGCCAAAGGCGAACCGCAGCGATTACTGGTGCGGGATGCGGAAACCTTACGCCAGCAACTGTTGCACGTTCCCGGGGTGAAGAAAGTCAATATCATCGGCGAGCAACCTGAACGCATTTTCGTCTCGTTCTCCCACGACCGATTGGCAACGCTTGGCGTCACACCGCAGGATATCTTCGCTGCGCTCAACAACCAAAACGTACTAACTCCGGCAGGCTCCATCGAAACCAACGGGCCGCAAGTGTTTGTACGTGTCGACGGCGCATTCGATAACCTAGAGAAAATCCGTCAGACGCCAATCGTGGTGCAGGGAAGGACACTGAAATTATCCGATGTCGCCACCGTCGAGCGTGGTTATGAAGACCCCTCGACCTTCATGGTTCGCAGCAACGGTGAACCAGCGTTGTTGCTGGGCATCGTGATGCGTGATGACTGGAATGGGCTTAAGCTCGGCGAAGCGCTTGAAGCGGAAGTCACCAAAATCAACGCAGCGCTGCCCCTAGGCATGACCTTGAGCAAAGTGACTGATCAGGCCGTCAATATCAGTTCGGCTGTCGACGAGTTTATGGTCAAATTTTTTGTCGCCTTGCTGGTGGTGATGGTGGTGTGTTTTGTCAGTATGGGCTGGCGCGTCGGTATTGTGGTTGCCGCGGCAGTTCCGCTGACGCTGGCAGCGGTGTTTGTCATCATGGCCGCCAGCGGCAAGAATTTCGACCGCATCACGCTGGGTTCGCTGATTCTTGCGCTGGGCTTGCTAGTGGATGACGCCATCATCGCCATCGAAATGATGGTGGTGAAAATGGAAGAGGGTTATAGCCGCATCAAAGCATCTGCCTACGCCTGGAGTCATACGGCAGCGCCGATGCTCTCTGGCACACTGGTTACCGCCATCGGCTTTATGCCGAACGGGTTCGCCCGCTCAACCGCTGGTGAATACACCAGCAATATGTTCTGGATTGTCGGTATTGCGCTGATAGCCTCTTGGGTGGTGGCGGTAGTGTTTACCCCCTATCTGGGGGTGAAAATGCTGCCGGATATCAAGCAGGTTGAAGGCGGACATGACGCCATTTATAACACCCGTAACTACAACCGTTTTCGACAAGTGCTGGGGGCTGTTATTACCCGCAAATGGATCGTCGCTGGTGCGGTTATCATGCTGTTTGTGGTCTCTGTACTTGGTATGGGGGCCGTCAAGAAGCAGTTCTTCCCGACTTCTGATCGGCCAGAAGTGCTTGTGGAAGTGCAAATGCCGTATGGCACCTCGATTGAACAAACCAGCTCCACCACCGCGAAAGTTGAAGCTTGGCTAGCGCAGCAGCAAGAAGCGCGCGTTGTGACATCTTATATCGGCCAAGGTGCGCCGCGTTTCTTCTTGGCAATGTCGCCTGAATTGCCCGATCCGTCGTTTGCCAAAATCGTGGTACTGGCTGGTAACGACAAAGAGCGTGAAGCCCTCAAGTTCAGGTTGCGCGAGGCGATAGCCGGCGGCTTAGCACCGGAAGCTCAGGTGCGTGTCACTCAGATAGTGTTTGGCCCGCCGTCACCGTTCTCCGTCGCCTACCGTGTCATGGGGCCGGCCCCAGACAAGCTGCGCACCATCGCCGATGAAATCAAAACCGTCATGCGCGCTAGTCCGATGATGCTCACCGTCAATACCGACTGGGGGCCGCGCGTTCCAACGCTGCACTTCACTCTCAATCAGGATCGACTCCATGCGGTGGGGCTGACCACCAATTCGGTGTCCTTGCAACTGCAGTTCCTGCTGAGTGGAGTACCGATTACCGCGGTACGCGAAGATATTCGTTCAGTGCAGGTTGTCGGCCGAGCTGCCGGTGACATCCGTCTTGATCCGGCTAAGATCGGCGATTTTACGCTGGTCGGTTCCGCAGGGCAGCGTATTCCGTTGTCTCAGGTGGGGTCGGTGGATGTGCGCATGGAAGATCCGATCCTGCGACGCCGTGACCGCACGCCGACTATCACGGTTCGCGGTGACATCGCCGAAGGACTGCAGCCGCCGGACGTTTCCACCACCATCATGACCCAGTTGCAGCCGATTATCGAGGATCTTCCGGCAGGCTACCGGATTGAACAGGCGGGCGCTATCGAGGAATCCGCTAAGGCGACTGTCGCCATGCTGCCGCTGTTCCCGATCATGATTGCCCTTACGCTGCTCATCATCATTTTGCAGGTGCGTTCGATTGCGGCGATGGTGATGGTGTTCCTGACCAGTCCGCTGGGGTTGATCGGCGTGGTGCCGACCTTGCTGCTGTTCCAGCAACCGTTCGGCATTAACGCGCTGGTTGGCCTGATTGCGTTATCAGGGATCCTGATGCGTAACACGCTGATACTGATTGGGCAGATCCACCACAACGAACAGGAGGGGCTGGACCCATTTCGTGCGGTCGTCGAAGCCACCGTACAGCGAGCCCGACCGGTGCTGCTGACGGCGCTGGCGGCAATTCTGGCGTTCATCCCTCTAACCCATTCGGTGTTCTGGGGCACGCTGGCCTATACGCTGATTGGCGGCACGTTGGCCGGGACAATCCTGACGCTGGTGTTTCTGCCAGCTATGTATTCTATCTGGTTCAAGATTAGACCTAGCCAAAGTAGCTGAGGTTTACGTGATTAACGTATGCATTTTGAGAGGAAATTATTATGTCAAGTAACGCTAAAGTTGTCGTAGTGACGGGCGTTTCGTCGGGAATAGGGCGCGTAACGGCAGAAATGTTTTTTAAAAGAGGGTGCAAAGTATTTGGCACCGTTCGAAATCTCGAAAAAGCTGAGCCGATTCAAGGCGTAGCACTGATCGAAATGGATATTCGGGATGAAGGTTCTATTCAACGTGGGATTGCGTCCATCATTGCCGAAGCTAAACACATTGATGTGCTTGTTAACAGCGCGGGTGTCACGCTACTCGGTGCAACGGAGGAATCCTCCATTGCAGAAGGTCAAGCACTGTTCGATACCAATGTCTGGGGTATGCTCCGCACGATACAAGCGGTGTTACCTTATATGCGGCTACAGCATGCTGGCCGCATAGTGAATATTAGCTCTGTACTGGGATTCCTTCCTGCGCCTTACATGGGGCTATATTCGGCGTCCAAGCATGCGGTTGAGGGCTTGTCGGAAACGCTAGACCATGAAGTTCGAGAATTTGGTATTCGTGTAGCACTTGTCGAGCCTTCATTTACCAAAACCAACCTTGATATTAATGCCCCGGTTGTTGCATCCCCTATTTCGGCATACAACTCAACCCGTGACATTGTCTCTCAGGCGATACAACAGAACGTGCATAAAGCACCACACCCGGATGATGTTGCCGCAACAGTCGTCAATGCTGCGCTCGGTGCTTGGAAAATGCGCCATACACCAAAAGGTGAAGCTTCATTGCTGAGGAAGTTGCGCCGTTTTATGCCAGCCACTCCGGTAGAAAAAGGGATCAGAAAAACATTCGGGATGAAATAATGAACAGAACCAACGAAGTGCGAATTGTTGTCTCCGGTGTGGGTGTTGTAAGCCCCTTAGGTGTTGGTGCCGATAGGGTCTGGCAACGATTGCTAGCTGGGCAATCAGGAATTCGGAATCTACCTAAAGACGTAGCTGATGGAACAGGAACGACAGTGGGTGGCTTAGTCCCTACATTGGAAGAAGACCCTCTAGCAGGTTATGACCCCGATCGTGTTATTCCGGTTAAAGAACGTAAAAAGATGGACCGCTTCATTGAGTTTGCTCTGGTTGCAGCAGATGAAGCGCTAACACAAGCAAACTGGCATCCAGTAGCGGTAAAGGAGCAAGAACGAACTGCCACGATTATTGCGTCGGGAGTTGGAGGATTCGGAGCGATTGCTGAGGCGATTCGTACCACAGATTCCCGAGGCCCTCGTCGCCTATCACCGTTTACTGCACCTTCCTTTCTTGCCAATATGGCGGCGGGCCAGATATCCATCAGGTATGGATTCAAAGGGCCTCTGGGCGCTCCGGTTACAGCGTGTGCGGCTGGCGTTCAGGCTATCGGTGATGCAGCTAGGCTTATTCGGAGCGGTGAGGCGGATATTGCGATATGCGGGGGAACAGAGGCCGCTATCGATCGAGTTACGCTCGGATGTTTTGCTACTGCTCGCGCTTTATCGACTGGGTTTAACGATAATCCTCAGGAAGCCTCACGTCCCTTTGACCGAGACCGTGATGGATTTGTGATGGCCGAAGGTGCGGGGTTACTGGTTATTGAATCATTGGAGCATGCGAAGGCGAGAGGCGCTCAGCCTATCGCTGAAATTGTTGGATATGGAACTAGCGCAGATGCTTACCACCTAACCGCTGGCCCAGAGGACGGTAATGGTGCCCAGCGAGCTATGCAACAAGCTTTGATGCAAGCGGGGATAGCCCCAAGTGAGGTGCAGCATATCAATGCGCATGCTACCTCAACTCAAGTTGGAGATAAGAGTGAACTGGCAGCTATCCGAACTGTATTTGGTGAAGGTTCGGATGTGGCAATCACGTCAACAAAATCCAGCACAGGCCACTTACTTGGAGCCGCAGGCGGAATAGAAGCTATTTTCACTCTGCTGGCAATCAGAGACCAAATTGTACCTCCAACGTTGAATCTTAATCATCCAGATGAGCTCGCTCTGGGTCTGAATCTAGTTAAAACTAAAAAGGATGTAAACATTCAGCACGCACTATCAAACGGATTTGGTTTTGGGGGAGTCAACGCCAGCGTGGTGTTTCGGCGTTGGGACCAAGAGTCGCGTTAACACGTTAACTTTGACACCGGAAATACCTACCCTAACATTCAGAAGCAGCCATTAAACTGGTTGTGAATAAGTTGAAGTGCTCGACAACGGATGGCATGACCAAAGTGAGAGGAAAGGTCAATCCTTTCCTTTTACATATTTATATACTTCAAACTTGAGAATTAGTGTGCTTGGAATTGGATAAGGGTTACAAAAAGTAATGTCACTGATTATGTTCGAAAGAAAACTCAAAATCGTTTGTGTCCCAAACCTTGTTTTATGTACAAGTGTTGTTAAGTTATCCACGTTTGGTAACGCGAAAAATAGGCTTTTTTATTGGTGACAATTCACTTTGGTAAATTGGTGTTACACTCATAAAAAATCGATTAGTGAGGTATTGATATATGAGTACCAAAGAGTGGATTTATCAAGAAAATGAGCTGTTTGGGCTTTATCAGGAAATTACCTTCGACAAGGATAATGACAATCCCGCTGTTATTGAAATAACCAATCCTATTGATTTCAAAATAATTTATGAGTCGAATGCTGAAGGTAAATTTTTCGGAAGGCTGGACGCTGAAATACCAGCAGATGTGTTTGATAAAATTGCGATTGCTTGGTGCAAAAAGCGAAAGTTGCAAGGTGCTTTAGGTGGTCCAGTTGGTTTGGAGCTTGGGGGGCCAAACTGTGATTGGGATTAGGCCTGATTTATATTTTATATAAGTGAAAGTGAATATATGAACTATTTTGAAGAGGACCCCTTCTAGGTAACGTAAACCTGGAGGGTGTATGAAAAAGCTAAAATCACATTACATACAGACTATTAATGAGGAACATTCAAAATATTTATGGTGGCGATATCCCACTATTCGTAGCGGTTTCCATAAATATTTTAGTACTAAACAAGAAAAAAGTTTTTACTTCATGCATTTGATTGAATGCAAGGGGTATCCAGTTAAACTTCGTGCTGCTCGTGGGAAACTGTTAGCAGATTCTTGGGATGATTACCCTTCACATGTCTTTGATGTAGCAAAAAGTTGGAAGCATAACTCAAAAAGAAAGCACCAATATTACCGTTTAGGTTGATAGTACTATAAGGTCATCAGCTCTAAAAAAGAGAGGTAATAAAGTTGCATACTAAAACCATCGTCATTATGCTCGATTAACGAGCTAATATCGGTGGTTTTTTATGGCTTCACGATTAAAGGGCTGCTCAGAGCAGCAATTTGCCAAATGGATAAAGGAAGGTCGAGGGAGTGGCCTGCATGCAGACTACAAACCTTGGTTAACCGTTAGGGATTTTCCATCTTTAGGGCGTGTTCATCGTGTATTTGGCCACAAATCGCAAAGAACCCATCACCTTTTTTCTGATATAGAACTTTCGGTATTCCTTATGCTGGAGTGGCACTGTGAAGTCACTCAGATCCGCGAGCAATTTCCACTTGAGCGTGATATCACTCGCCGACTTGCTGGCAGCGCAGGGATAAAACATCCAAACATCGCGGGTATCGATCAGTACATGTCGTCGGATTTTTTGGTCGATTCTACCGATGAGGAAGAACCAAGGTTTGTATTGCAGGCAAAGCATTCCTCGGCTTTGAGCGATGTGAGAACTGTCGAAAAAGTTGAACTTGAGCGTCTCTATTGGCAGGAGAAAACCTTGCCTTGGTATCTGATCACAGAACAAGATGTGCCTGATGTGGTGACTAGAAACATCAAATGGCTCTATTCGGCACAAAGGGAAGAAGCAGAGGACGCTGAGCTGGCACTGCAGCAGATCGAATTCTATGCCCATCATTTCAAAAAGAACCCTAATAAGACAGTACTCGCCTTGTGCAAGGAATTGGATGCGGCCTATGACCTGCCGCTTGGCGAATCGCTTTACGAAGTAAGGTGCTTGCTGGCCAAGCGCTATTTCTCCTTCGATATCTTCATTCCAACAACCAAACTCAAGGCGTGTGATTTGAATGCTGGAGAGCTAGGTTTTATCAGGGAGACATACCTTGTTTCGAATCAATGAGGTTCTTAAGTTTGGTGAGCATAGATATCGAGTTCTGCAACAACTCGGCGAGTATTTGGTATGGATAGATATCGATGACGCAACTGCTTTTCCTGAATTAATATTGACGAGCGAACTGACAAAGGCAATTGATCAGGAAAATCTTGAACGTACAAATGATCCGTATAAAAAACTTTCCTTTGAAACACCTATTGAAGGTAGTGTTGCTAGAACCAAGCGCGATACAAACTACGCATTAATTAAACCACTACTTGCTCTACCGGACTTTTATAGGCCTCAAAGCCGCGGAGCGGTTATTAAAGGCATTCTTGCTGAGCATGGTTCAACTAAACAGACGCTATATCGGCTGGCTCGTCGTTACTGGCAGCGTGGGCAGACGCCGAACGCTCTATTACCTGATTATAAAAATTCCGGTGGCAAGGGTAAACGACGGTTGGCCAAGGATAAAAAGCTTGGGCGTCCGCGTAAATATGAGCCAGGAACTGGGGCTAAAATTGATGAATTTATTGAACGTCTTTTTCGTATCGCTATTGACCGCTATCTCCTAAAAGATAAGGGGCATTCGTTCCCTTATGCTCATCGTCGTTTCGAGACTCTGTATTTAAATTATTTTCCTGATACGCCTCAAGAAGAATTGCCCAGTAACTGGCAGATGATGCACTTCTACAAGCGCGAGTATTCTCAACCTGAAAATCTAAGAAAGCGTGTGTCGAACGTTGAATATAATAAAGATATTAGGCCCCTTCATAGTACTGCCAATACTCAAGTGCTTGGACCAGGATCTCGTTACGAGATAGATGCCACCATAGCTGATCTTTACCTTGTATCAGATAGTGAGAGGGCAAACATAGTCGGCCGTCCCGTTGTTTATATGGTTATTGATGTGTTTAGTCGCATGATTGTTGGTTTCTATATTGGTTTTGAAAATGCCTCCTATGCTGCAGCTATGCAGGCTTTGTTTATGGCTGCTACCGATAAAACGTCGTACTGCAAAGCATTAGGTTTTGATATTGAATCGGAGGATTGGCCTAGTGTAGGCCTACCAGATGCCATTCTAGCTGATAGAGGTGAGCTACTGGGTCATCAGATTGAGAATTTAGAGAGTAATTTTGCAGTCAGAATAGAAAATACGCCGCCCTACCGAGGTGATGCAAAAGGTATTGTTGAACGTAATTTCAAAACTATTCAGGCTTCCTTTGGTCCGTTTGTGCCAGGTTATGTCTCGGGTACTATGGTAAAAAAACGCGGTGGAAACGACTATCGGCTAGACGCGAAGCTAACAGTAAAAGAGTTTTCTCAGATCATTATCTCATCAGTGCTTTATCATAATCAGTACGCAGTACTTGAAAAGTATGACAGAGATTCAGATATGCCGACTGATCTGCCTACAACCCCTATTCACTTGTGGAACTGGGGTTTACAGCACCGAACAGGACGCTTGCACCAAGCTGATGAAGATGCGCTTCGTATCGCCCTTTTGCCAAGAAAAACGGCCACTTTGTCTGAGTTGGGAGTTTGTTTATTCGGTATTTACTATACGTCTTCTGAATTGCTGCAATTGGGTTGGACGCATAGAGGGAAGGATGTGAAGCGTCCAGCCAATATGGAAGCGGCTTACGATCCACTTGTTGCAGATAGAATTTACCTTTTTCCGGAAAAGGGTAATAACAAGTATTGGGTATGTAACTTGGCTGACCGATCAAGAGAGTTTCAAGGCGCCTCGTTTTGGGATGTCTGGCAACTTCGTGATGAGCAGAAAATGACGACTGGGCAAGCTCGTGTGCAGTCGAAGGCAAAGAAACGGCAACATGAGCAATTTGTCATCGATAAGATAGCTCAAGCGGAAAAGACTGCACCTGATACTTCGGGGATCTCCAATGCAGAGCGGATACGTTCTATCAACGAGAATAAGCGGGAAGAAAAGGCTAGGGAGAGAACTGAGAAGGCGCACAATCCCGTTACAAAGGATAATAGAAAACCTGGTAAGGTGATCCACCTTGTAAACCCTGAGCCGGACTTGGATTATCCCGATTATATCGATGAACTGTTTGGGGAGGATGACTGATGTCATTACCAGATAACTTTGTCGATGCCGTTTACATCGATCCTGGTCTCGAACGCTATCGCGGTAATCCGCTGATTGAGGCTCTGCCGCCTATAATGGATTTACAAGACCTCAAGGTCAAGCTAACAGGTAAGGTGGAGTTCAACCCTAAGGACTGTTATGTAAAAGGGCATATTCGTGCCCATCAGATCAGCGCGCTGCTCGACGATTTTTTCCAGCCCTTGTCCATTCACAAGCAGTTAGAGGAGAAGATATCGGTCATGATCCGCGGTGGTTATGTGGGGCGTAATATAGCGGACGGTTCCCTGAATCAGAAGATGCAGGAAGGCTACCAAAGGATTATGTCAGGAGCTACGAACGATTTTCGTTTTACGCAATCGAACTCGACGGCAAAGAGCATGTCATTGATTGGCTGTTCTGGTAGCGGCAAGAGTTCGACCATTAATCGTATTCTCGCGACTTATCCGCAAGTCATTTATCATCAAAAATATAACTTCATTCAGATGCCCTATCTGAGAATCGAATGCCCGTCCGACGGTTCGCTGAAGAGCTTATGCCTGAACTTCTTCCGCGAGGTCGACCGCACGCTTCATACAGGCTACGAGGACAAGTACGCACGCAAGCGCCACAGTACCGAAGTGCTGCTTTCCCTGATGGGACAGGTGGCGACGCAGCGGGCGATCGGCGTATTGGTCATCGACGAAATCCAACGGCTAACGCTGAAGCGTTCGATAAGCAAGGAAGCCATGCTGGAATTCTTCGTTGCCCTGGTAAACGTAGTTGGCGTTCCCGTGGTGATGGTCGGCACGCCCAAGGCCAGGCCCATATTCGAAATGGAACTTCAGGCGGGCAGACGCAGCGCCGGGTTCGGTTCGCTGTTCTGGGAGCCTATGCAACAAGGTTTAGTTAAAGCGGATCCTAAGACGGGAAAATCGAGAAGAACCGAATGGCAGGCATTTACTGACAAGCTTTGGCAATACCAGTGGTTGAGCAATCGTGATGAGGTGTTGAGTGACGAAATTCGCGATTGTTGGTTTGATTTGTCGCAGGGTGTAATAGATATAGTCGTGAAAATATTCGTGCTTGCACAGATGCGAGCTATTTCTACGGGGTTGGAGCGGATCACCACTAAATTGTTGCGGACCGTATATGAGCAAGAGTTAAAGCCAGTACATCCCATGTTGGACGCTTTACGTAGAGATGATCCTCAGCTTATCGTTAAATATTCGGATTTACAGTTACCAGGGATTGATAAGCGCCTTATTGAGCTAAGGAGACTAATTGAAGAGCGGCAGGGCGAAAAAGAAAATGAAGCGGCCTTTGCCGGTGATGAGAAAGCTATGCGGCTGTATACCATGTTACAGGCTATGGGATGCGACTCAGCATTGTTGCAGCCACTGATTGTTAATGCTTTCAAGCAGCATCCCAATTTGTCTCTTCCTGAGCTAAGCCGAATTATTTTGGACTGGTATTCGAAGCCTTCCGAACCTCCTAAAAAGGTCAAAACTCAGACTATTAAACCCTCGGATTGGCATACGCTGGATTCCGAAGATTTGAGGTTCAAATTCTCTCAAGCAGACAAAGGACGGCTTTACGAAGAGTTGAAATACGGTAAAGAATTGTTCGACGTGCCTAAGTGGCTGAAGAAAGTAGGCTGATATGTTGGGATTTCCCCTGCCTTATCGCGATGAACTGCTGTACAGCACTATTGCGAGGCATGGGATCCACTGTGGTATAGCTTCGCCGAAGGAGCTGTTATTTGAAATATTCGGTGATACTAAGATCATTGCTTCGTCAGATTTGCCATCGCACTTACAACATATAGCAGCATTCTATCCTGAAGAGCTTGAGATTACACCGCTCGATTTGCTCTATCGAAATACTCTTTTTCCTTTGTATGCACCTTTCGTAGGCGAAATAAAACGGATAGCTCTAGTTAAGGAGCTTACGGCAAACAGTAAAAGTTCTGTTCATCTCTCGGTCGGGGCGGCAGCTTCGCGTATAAGACAGCCTAAATACCTAAGATATTGTCCAGCCTGTATGCTCGAGCAGTTAAGCAAACATGGAGAATGCTATTGGCGGCGCGATTGGCAGGTTGCTGGTTCCGAAAGTTGCCTTGTTCATGGCAAGCTCATCAATTCACAAATATTTCGCCACGATGTGCATAGGCATGAGTTTTTAGCCGCTGATTTGACTATTTGCCCTCAGGTTGAACAGCTTCAAGGTGAATGGCAATACAACTTGCTTGCTGAAAGTATTAATGACTTATTGAACCTAGGTGTAGTACTTGCACCAGAGTTCTCTCAATGGAGTCTTTGGTACGCCAATCTAGCAGCCAACCACTTATTCACTCGTGGCTCTTTTATACGTCATGACCTTATCCGTGACAAAGTCCTTAGATTTTGGGGCGCAAACTGGCTTTCCCGATACGGGCTAATGCCAAATGACGACGAAGCTAATTGGCTTAAAAGTATATTTCGTAAGCATCGTAAGGCTTTTAGCTACTTAGAGCATTTAGTTGTTCTTCATGCCTTCTTAGAACCCAGATGGAAGCTGGCAAGTGTCATCGATACTGTTATGCGGCTCAAGCCAGATAAGAAAAAATCGAGCAAGATACTTGGTGGAACAGATAAACATTTACTGAATGAATGTCGTAATCGATGGCGGAAAGTCATAGAAATACAAGGAACCAAGCAAGCACGTCTCAATGGTTTTGATGATCTTTACGCTTGGCTTTATCGTCGTGACAGAGATTGGTTACTCAAAACAAATCAGTTTAATAAAATGCCGCAACCAAAACATAAAGCAAAGGTTGACTGGCAGAAACGAGATCGAGATACAGTTAAAAAGCTGATACGCATTCGTGAATTGAGCGAGCTATTGCAGGATATGCCCAGACGTTCGATAAGCAGGTATCTAAACCAGCTTGATCATAAAGCTAGTATTGAAAAACACTTGAAATTACTTCCGTTGTGCAGATTGTTTTTTGATCGTTATTGTGAAAATATCTTTGAATATCAAATAAGAAGAATAACCGGAACAGTTATATCTCTTATGTTGGATGACGAGCCGCTCAAACGCTGGCAAGTTTTGAGAAAATCAGGACTTAGCGAAGAACGCCTCACTGAACAAGCAAGCCTATTTCTAAAGGAAATTATTGGGATTTGAACGGTACTACACATCTTAAGGGATTTAAAGACGATACTTGGATCAATGGTATAGGTGATCTATTCCGTAAAAAGGATAGTAAACAATGGGGAATTAACCTCAGTATTTATCCAAGTAAAGATAACGGCCCTGATGCAATTATCCTTTCTAATGCACCTATCCTTATACGTAAGCACATAATCAATCCGACCAAAGACTATTATCGTAAAGATTTTGAAAAGACGATTAAAATCTCTACAACCAGTAATTGGCAAGTTGATAAGCTCGAAAATTGTCCTGCTCTTGAAAGACGATTACCCAAGGAATTAGGTCAATACTGTTTTGTGTTTCAACTGATTGACGGAACTAGGGTGTACCTACCTCAATTTGAGTTGGCGCGAGCACTATTCTTCCATAATGCCTATTTAGCCCGTTCTTCGGTGGTTCACGATCTATTGAGTAATGAGTTTTCCCTTGAGCAAGATGGTGATAAGACCATCATCAATGTACTGGAAACCTTTTCTGGAAACTGGGAGTTATTCAATGATTATGGTTATCGTCGATTAATCGCTTGGTTGCTGATGGACAAAGATGCTAGGCCTTCATATGAGAGTATCGGCAATTACCAATTGAACGATGGATACGATGTGGGGCAATACCGGCGTTGGGCCTTTAGGTTTGACCCTCCTGCGCTAAAAGGAGCTAAGTTGAAACTGAAGGGGCATTTTGATCTCAAGACTAATACCCTGTTTGTCTATGAAATATCCAGCATTTTAAATATACCTACCGATCTGCCGGAACATATCGAATTTTTCAGCCCCAAATTTTATTCCCAAGTAAACGGACAGGGCCGAGCAGCCAGAACAGGAGCTGATCGCCCACCTAATCATGATATCGACGAAACCGCAGAGGGAAGTCGTGATAATAAGCCGGTCATGATAAGTGAAAATACTACGGAGTTTGAGTTTGACCGAGCAGTGCAAACATCTAAGGTCAGTAAGAAAAGAAAGTCTGTGGGACGCGGTAAAAAAGACGCGGAGGAACCAAGTGAAGCTTCTAGCGATGTCAGTACTGAAGAGCAGGGGCCAAACGGTGATCTACCGAGTGCTGAATGGGATAATTTGAACGAGCAAACGGACGATGCTCATCTGTATTTAGACAAATTTACTAGCTACTTTGCGATGTTGGATCTCCTGGAGAAAAAGCATGGCTGTGAGGTCGTAAAATTCCCGCTCAGAAAGCTGCCCGCGATTGGCAAATGCAAGAGGCATATACTGGAAACCGACGGCAACCCGAGATGCATGTCGGTCGCCCACGTCACCGCCGGTTCTATCGGCTACTACCTGTTGGAGGTCGATACCTCGGATGCAAGCAAGGCCCTGTCGACCAGAGTGATCCGCGCCAGCGCAATTGGTGACATAGAGTCACACCTATATGAGATAGAAAAACAATTGCTAAAGGCTTCCTTGTCTTGGCCTAAGGAGCATTTAGACAAGCTTGTAGGGGCGGGAAACCACTCATGGATACCGCACCAGAAGTCGAAAAAAGGTGGATCATTGACTGGCGAAGATGTTGAAAAATGGGCGGTGCGTTTTTTCTGTAACATTATGAAATAAAATCATTTAATGTGTCATTTGAAATATGTAAAGGAGAAGGGAATGTATTATCCAAATTTACGATGGAAGCAAGGAGAAGTGAAGGCGTTAGAGAATGCGCCGGAGGATTGGGATGCTAGAATTTGCCCTATCTGGATTGTTGAAAACCCGCAAGATGGCCTAGTTGACTCTGTTTTGGGGATCGTATCACTTTGGCGTGGTGAGCAAATTTTGGACATGAGCAGGGTTGATATTGAAACTGTCGAAGATGAACTTTACGTTGCCGTATCATCTACCCAACTTCCGTTTGCAATTGCCCCAGAAAGCTTGAGCTTGTTAGGAGATGGCTTGCGTGCTTCTTTTGAAAATAAACCTTGTTTTCGAATTGCTTGCTCTCCTTCGCTCGAGGAGGTACTAGAACGTGGGCAACATGATGAAAACTTAGGATATATTGGTGAGTTTATTGGCAATCAAAACTTAAGAGTGATTTTGGATTTTGGCACAGTAGGCTCCCGCTATGTTTCTGATTCAGAGCGTTTGGCTGAAATTGTAGACATTTATATAAATGCCGGTGTCGCAGAGGTAATTGTTTCTGCCGGTAGCTTTCCAAAAACGCTGCAAGATGTTCAAGGTGTAGAACATATAATCAGGTTTGAAAAACAGTTGTACACTAGCTTGTCGGAGAACGTCTCTAAGCCTATCAGCTATAGTGATTATGCGACGTTAAGTTCGGAATGGAATCAATCTGAGATTATGAGAAGTAAGCATATCAATATTAGATATACGCATGATAATTATTGGGTTGTATTACGCCAGCCAGGTAAAGATAAGGCTGCGATATACGAACTGACGAAGCTGCTTGTCTTACAACGTGAGTTTAGAGGGGCAGAATTCTCTTGGGCCGATAATGTCTGGGCGCTAAGAGCTGAAGAACCACCGATGATAGGACCTGGTAATTCAACATTTCATGTTTCAGAATTTATCCATCACCATATTGCACAAGTGTTAGCATTTGGCTAAGTTGTATTGAGTTGCCAGGCAGATTGCCTGGCCCTCTTAGCAACTTAACTGTAATTCTTGGGCGAATTTACTATGAACGCTCGGTTTCCACGTTGCTTTTCGACTTGGTAAAGTATTCAAAATCCATTTTCTTAACGATGAAATAGTTGCAACCTCTTGAATTCTCGACTTTAGTTGTGAGTGAGATAGATTGCTTATGCCTGTTCCATGACCAATGGATGTAAGAAATTGTTTTGATTCATCATTAGTCAGTACGTCAACCATTCCTAAAACACTTACATTTGGATTTGACTTGGCTCTTCTGTGCGATCTTAACGAGCCGCTTTTGGTTACTTCTATTACTCCCCACCATTCGGGAATCATATTGAGGGCGGGAGATAAGTGTTTTGTAGCACACACAAGCGTGACTAAGTCGAATGACAGCTCGTACTGCCAACCTTGTGAGACTAGGCGCTTCAACGAGTCGTTGTGGCTTTTTATTTCAAAACATTCCAACTTGTTTGCGCAATAAACCATATCAGCCCTGATTACACCATTCTGTAAAGCTACTTCCTCAAGCAAATTTTCATTTACAAACGCTTTTCGCTTAGCAAGACGAGAGATTAGAAACTGTCTGATATCTGGATCGTTCATAACCAGTAATTTTCTATTTGACCTATCTACAGTATAACACTACCATAATTATGCGATTATGCAAATTTTTTGTGGTGTTTATGAGTATTAAGACTTTGCAAGATGACTTGAAAGACTTTTTCCTGAGGGAAGGGTGTACATCGTCCATAGCGATTGCTTCCTTGGTTGGTATGGAACAATCTACTGTTTACCGTAGCTTGTATAAAGACAGGCCTAAGCTTACTCGGGGGTTGGTTGAGCTATGCAATTATGCAAAATTAAATGCATATGATTACATGCAAAAAGATCCCGCTTCGAACCAACAGTTGATGAAAACTCTGAGTCTTGTATGGAATGGGACTGATGCGCATGCAAAGCAGTTAAGTAGGCTTTTATTAACGGCACATTCCTGTAAACTTAATGGAAGTCGGCTTTGAAACTTGAGGAGTATTGATGGAACAGTTTAAACCTCCTTCAAAAACAACAATATACAAAAAGATTAGAGAGTGTGGTGCGAGCAAGGCCATTCTGAAAAGGGTTTTGCCTGAATGGTGGAGCGATGATCTACTCCTAACAAATACAGGCCTTCTGCAGTTTTCTCTTTTGTTGAAAAATCGGCTTGGAATCCAAATGGATCTCGATCAATGCGGAGGTGTTAACTTTAGCACTTTGCCTGTTTCTCTTCAGTTCAAAAAACGTTCCACGACCGACTACGATAAGCTATCAGATTCTGCTTTACTAGTTCAGGCGATTGGGAAAACATTTATTAGAGTTCTTCGATACAACGAAGTCGAACAAGCACTTGATCATTTTTTTATTCAATTATTGCAATTAAAAGATATTGAGTTGAATAGTGTAGTTGAGCTTCTATGGGAAAATAATATACCTGTTTTATATTTAGATAATTTTCCCACATCATTTTCTCGTCCAGCAGGAACAATTGTACGCGATGGTGATTTATACACAATTGTTTTAAGTCATAAACACAAGAGCCCATCAACTCAGCTTTTTGTATTGCTACATGAAATCGGACACATGAGGTTTGGTCATCTTGATGGATCTGGTCTTATTACGGATGCGAGTGTGTCGGCACTCGGCGAATCGCTCAAAGAGGAAACAGATCTGCAAGAAATTGAGGCGGACACATTCGCATTAGATGTTTTAAGAAATGGTGTTGATATTCAAAAAATAATTAAAGGGATGAAGATCATGCAAAGGCCTGCTGAATTAGCTTTGTATGCTCAGAAGTTGAATAAGGAAATGAATGTTAATCCTGGGCACTTCACATTGAGTTATGGACGTGAAACACGGAATTGGCCCTTGGCTCATCAAGCTCTTAAATTTTTGGAGCAGGGAGATGCTCAAGGTATTTTCAAGAAACACTACCAAGGTGCTTTAGACAAATATGAACTCAAGAAAGATGATCTTGAATTATTAGAGCGCATGCAGTAGTTACAAGGTAATGAAATGTTTTTATATGTCGATAATGACGTAGTTATCAAACTTGCGGAATATGAGCTGCTGCTTTCTTTGTATGATATAGTTACTATGCTTGGTCATAATATACACGTACTTGAAAGCCTACCGTACGTTGTCGGTGTAAATAATCCCGATCGGGCTAATAAGATTTTTACTTCTGCATCGAGCTTAGAGCAAGTTCGACAGTTTTTGAGTATGGTGCAACCAGCCCGGATTATGCGGGCGTCTACGCTACAGATTATAAATTCAATAGATGAACCTAATTTAGACGAAGGGGAATTGACTCTAATTGGGTGCGCGATTGAATCAGCGGAACCAGGGTTTTGTTCTGGAGATAAAAGGGCAATTAGAGCAGTGAACAAGCTTGTTTCAACTCAAACACTGACATTTCACCATTGCATCATTATTATTTTAGAACATACGTTAAAAATATTAATTAACGCCATGGATATTGGCGATGTGTTTGAACGTATACTTCGAAAGCCCGATGTAGATAAAGCCGTTAAACTGTGCTTTCAAGGGGCAACGACTGATACGGTAGTGCATGTTATTTCTGCATTAGAAAGCTATATAAATGACCTTAAGAAAAAATGTCCTTCACTGACATTTTTAGAGTTAGACAGTTTTGGTTGTCGATATAATTAGGAAAGTAAAAAAGTGTACGGAAACTCAGTACTTATTGAGGTCGGTAAAGTTATCGCTCTTATACAATTTGCAGATAAATTGTTGAAGAGTGCGCTTCTATTAGTCTTTCCCTGAAATGAAATTAACTACTTTAGTTTTATGCTAGAAAATCAAAAGAAGTTGGATTGGCTACGCTTGGAAAGTTGATTAAAATGCTGAGATCTCGTGTAGCTTTCCATTGCAATTTTGAGCAAGTTCTCACTCTGTACTGATCTGATCGGAATGCGTTAATTCACAACTGGGATGAAATCGAAGATTGGGATGAAGAAGCTAGTGTATTCTCGTTTTCTATTCAGGTTCAAAAGCATGCTGCATACATAGCTTATGTGTTTCTTGGCTTTATGCAGTCTTGGATAGAGCTGGTAGGTTTTCCAGTGTTTGATGAAGAATCCCTAGGATTGAGCAGACTGTTTTCTGAAGTAGAAATCAAATGGAAGCTGTTAGTTTGTGGGCTGATAGAACAAATTAAAGACAATTGAGGTTTAATTTGGTGTGAAACTTTATTACTCAAAAAAGCCCTATTTTGAAGTTAGCTTTCGCTTCAGTATGATACTTTATTTTTTATATACTGATTTTTTAACCAAAAACTAAGGCATACGGAAGGTCTTGGTATGATACTTTATTCCTCTCCCACAACCGCCTTTATTGGCGGTTTTTTTATATAGAGTTTATGACAAAAACGACGACTAACTTACTGCAAAGTAGCATGCTGCTGGCTTAGCTTATTATGCTGGAATGGCTTCTAACTCGTGCTGCTTTTTTGCCTCAATGCGTTTCCATACTTTATCGTGGAAGTAAAACACCACAGTGTTAATGGCGGGTTCTACTAAGGCCACCGCGCCACCGACGAGCACACTGCCAGTTAATAAATAGGTTACGGTAAAAGCGACGCTAAAGTGTAATACGGCAAAAGTGAGTGTCTTAGTCATGATCTTGTCCTCTAAATGGGTTCCCAGCGGGAATATTTAGATGATAACAATTCTCATTAAAATTAAAAGCGGTGTTTTCAGATTAGTTTAAACGCTTTTATCTATTTATCCGTTGTAAAAAACATAAAGCCCTCACTCTGGAGGGCTTTGGGCATTTAAACGTAAATTAATACGATTCTAAAACTAGTAATGCCAAGGGAAGGCTGAAAAATCTTGATCGCGTTTTTCGAGGAAGGCATCGCGACCTTCCTGTGCTTCGGCGCTGGCATAGGCTAAACGCGTCGCTTCACCGGCGAATAATTGCTGACCGACCATACCGTCGTCGGTCATGTTAAAGCCGTATTTAAGCATACGCATGGCCGTAGGTGATTTAGAGTTAATCTCTTTGGCCCACATTAATGCCTCGGTTTCTAGCTCTGCATGGGGAACGGATTTATTGACCATTCCCATGGCAAAGGCTTCATCGGCGCTGTAGTTAAAACCACAGAAGAATATTTCGCGGGCACGTTTTTGGCCGATCATCTTGGCTAAATATGCGCTGCCATAACCTGAGTCGAAACTGGCGACATCAGGATCGGTCTGTTTAAATATGGCGTGTTCTTTCGAGGCTAAGGTCAAATCGCATACGACATGCAGACTATGGCCGCCGCCAACGGCCCAGCCAGGGACTACGGCGATGACGACTTTAGGCATAAAGCGGATCAGACGTTGTACTTCTAATATGTGTAGGCGTCCCATTCTGGCGAGATCGGCTTTACCTTCTTCGGCACCTTCGTATTTATAGCCGTCTTTGCCGCGGATACGTTGATCGCCACCGGAGGAAAAGGAATATTGACCTTTAGCCGAGGGGCCATTGCCTGTGAGTAATACACAACCTACATCGGACCATTGGCGTGCATGGTCGAGTGCAATGTAAAGCTCATCGACGGTTTTGGGCCTGAAGGCGTTAAGGCATTCGGGGCGATTGATGGCAATACGCACTGTGCCGTGGGCTTTGGCTCTGTGGTAGGTGATGTCGTCAAAATTAAATCCACTGACTTCATCCCATAAAGTGGGATCAAAAATATCTGATACTTGTTGGGTCATGGTACTCGGCCTATGTCTGTCGGGCCTCAAAGGCTAGGTGGAATCATATATAAGGTCAATCACCTAAGCACAAAGCTTAGTGTTATATGGCAAAATTCCCTTTTACCCCGAGGAAAGTGATTAGAGGTTATCGCAAATGTAAAGTCGATTGTCTCGGCTGAAAACTGGGTGTTCCGGTGATTTAGCGCCGCAATAGGTTTCTTTAAAGTCAGCTATGGCGTCTGGCGTTAACGGAAGTTTGTTAAATTCTTCAAGTTCAGGGGCGGATAGGCGCTCAAGGATATCTTTTCTGGCCTTTGCTAATTTTTGATCAATTTTAATAATGTTAGTGCCCGTCATAGAGTCGAGCTTGTTCTCTACTTTTTTGATTACCTCTTCAGTCTTGGCTATAGGTGCATCTAGTTTGTCTGTTTCTGTATATAAGTAATATAATGCACCACAAAGTAGCGCTAATATGATCCAACCTTTCATCTTTTAGTCCAACATAAGTGAATAACCATTAGTTATATGGGTATAATAAGCCAGTTTTCGTCCAATATTAAAGCAGTAAAAGGCTGTCACGATGAACGCAGAATCTAATAACAAGGACTATTCGAAAACCAATCGAATTAAGATTCACCAACCCGATGCGAGTAAAGCCGATCGCTTTAACCCTCGTAACCGGATTTATGTTCGAGCCATCGACGGATTGTGGAGCACTTTACGCCGCCGCATGGGGTGGGTCGCAATGTTGTTCTTTCTTATACTGCCTTGGATCCCATGGGGAAACCGACAAGCCGTATGGTTTAATTTAGGTGAACAGAAGTTTCACGTTTTTGGTTTAACTATCTGGCCGCAAGATCTCACCTTACTCGCAGCACTCTTTATGATAGCTGCTTTTGCCCTATTTTTTGTGACAACCTATCTTGGCCGTGTTTGGTGTGGTTACACATGCCCCCAAACAGTATGGACCTTTATGTTCATTTGGTTCGAGGAAAAACTCGAAGGTGCCCGCAATAAACGCATTAAGTTAGATCAAATGCCCTGGAGCTTCGATAAAATTTGGCGAAAAGCGGCAAAGCATACAGCATGGATTTTGCTCTCACTCCTCACGGCAATGACCTTTGTGTCGTATTTTGTGCCAAGTCGAGAAGTCTATATTGACGTCTTTACGCTTAATGCCTCTGGCGGTATCTACTTCTGGGTGGTGTTCTTTACCCTTGCCACTTACGGTAATGCGGGATGGATGCGTGAAATTATGTGCATCCATATGTGCCCCTATGCTCGTTTCCAAGCGGCAATGTTCGATAAAAACACCTATATTGTGGGCTATGACACTAAGCGTGGTGAGACTCGGGGCCCACGTTCCCGCAAAGCCGACCCGAAAGAAATGGGCTTAGGTGATTGTATTGATTGTGATCTCTGTGTTCAGGTATGCCCGACCGGAATCGATATTCGTAACGGTTTGCAGTATGAATGTATCAACTGCGGCGCTTGTATCGATGCCTGTGACCAAACCATGGAGCGTATGGGATATCCATTAGGCCTTATCAGTTACACCACAGAAAATAAACTCGAAGATGTTAAAGAGAAAGTACTCCGCCCCAAACTAGTAGGATACGGTGTGGTATTGGTCGCTATGATATTGGTCTTCATCTATGCCAGCGCGACGATAGCGCCAGTTCGGATGGATATTATTCGTGATCGTAACCAGCTATATAGAGAAAACAATCAAGGGATGATTGAAAATACCTTTACCTTGAAGATTCTTAATAAAACTGAAGAAGCCCATGAATACACTATGAGTGTCGAAGGCCTAAACAACTATAAGTGGTATGGCCCTACTTCAGTGACCATTGCAGGTGGCGAAGTTCTAACATTGCCAATCAGTGTTGGGGTTGATCCGGTAGAGCTTAGTCGCTCAGTGACAAACATTGAGATAAAAGTGAAAACCCATATAGATGGTGAAGAAATCGAAGTTGAGCAAGAATCACGTTTCTTCAGCCCATAATAAGCAGGATTTACTGATCTGCTAAGTGATAGCGAGTCACTGATGTGGGGGATTTAAGATGATAAAGGGGCTATTTAGCCCCTTTTTTATTCGTATTGTTTGATAAGTAAGCGTCTGAATCACAAATCGCAAGTTTCCAATAAAAAGCCCTTGCGGACTTTCTCAATCTCCCTATAATGCGCATCCACTGACACGGCAGACGGCGCTAAGCAGCCTGATGTGACAGTTCATCGATGAGTTTACTGATTGATGAGCGAAAAGAAAGTTTGCAAAAACTCCTTGACGCGAAACGGGAAATGCGTAAAATACGCAGCCCTAGCCAACTGGAAGCGTTCGGCGCTCAGTGTGGTACTCACCCTCTCTTACGAGGTTGAGTTGCTCTTTAACAAGATAAAACAAGAAATCTGTGTGGACACTCACAGGTGTTGAGTTAATCGAAACTGCTTAGCCTTAGGGTTGGCAGTCAAAGAATTAAATCAATGTAATAATGAGTGTTCATAGCAATATGTACAGTTTGTTTTGGTTTTTAAGCTGAAACAAAAAATCAGAATTCATTGAGCCGTTTCTTCGGAAACAAAAAAACTTTAATTGAAGAGTTTGATCATGGCTCAGATTGAACGCTGGCGGCAGGCCTAACACATGCAAGTCGAGCGGCAGCACAAGGGAGTTTACTTCTGAGGTGGCGAGCGGCGGACGGGTGAGTAATGCCTAGGGATCTGCCCAGTCGAGGGGGATAACAGTTGGAAACGACTGCTAATACCGCATACGCCCTACGGGGGAAAGAGGGGGACCTTCGGGCCT
>NZ_JAKUKD010000022.1:0-14113 GCF_024197625.1 Shewanella sp. KJ2020
GTTGAGCTAACATGTACTAATGACTCGAGAGGCTTAACCATACAACCCAGATGGGTTTTACTGAAAATGTTCCAGACATTTTCTAGCACTTCCTCCGTCCATGGAGGTCGTACTAAGCGAACTTAGACAGAATATAAACACTTAATGAAGTGTGAACTCAAAGAGAGTCTTAGCTAAATAAGACAGTCAGCTTTCCGAATTATTATTTAATGCTAAGGCATTAAATAAACCGAATTTGCTTGGTGACAATAGCATTGTGGTCCCACCTGATCCCATCCCGAACTCAGAAGTGAACGCCTAATTTAGTATCCCGCGCAAGCGTTTTACTAAAGGAGCGGTAGTTCAGTTGGTTAGAATACCGGCCTGTCACGCCGGGGGTCGCGGGTTCGAGTCCCGTCCGCTCCGCCAACATTTCGATAAGCCCTAACAGCAATGTTAGGGCTTTTCGTATCTGGAATTTATCTATTTCAATCGCCGCGGCCGTCCCGTCCAACAGCATCCCTGCTTAATAGCCCAGTTCGGCATCCATGCCTCTCGTTCATGAGCTCATCGCTGTGCGATATTTCACCCGCCAACATTAAGACGAAAGCCTCATCGAAAGATGAGGCTTTTTTCGTTGTAATTTTTAAGTTTACAATGCTCTGCTCGCTCAACTTTTGAAAAGTTTGTACATATCCATTGATGCTATTTCTTTGATCCATTCATGAGCACTTGTGCGCGACTTGGCAGTATTGACCCTTAGCGCTGATTTTGGATGGATTAAACTGTATAATCCCCATAGTATTTTTTTGAGCAATAAAAATGAATTGTCGTCTTGGGTGTGGTGCTTGCTGTATCGCACCATCAATTAGCAGCGAAATACCTGGAATGCCAAATGGCAAAGCCGCGGGTGAACGCTGTGTACAGTTGAGCGACGATAATTTGTGTTTGATTTTTGGCTCGCCGGATCGTCCCGCTGTTTGTAGTGATTTTGATGCATCTGAGGATGTGTGTGGTCATTCAAATGAAGAGGCGCTTTGGTTGATTAGCAACCTTGAATCTCAAACGTCTCATTGAGTTTTTCGCTGACAGGTGAACTATGCAGTTAACACGCTATACCGATTTTGGTGTTCGCACGCTCATGTATTTGGCTGTTCAGCCGGATAGAACAACATTATTTCGGATTGCTGAAATAACCCAAGTATTTGATTTATCGCCAAATCATGTATCTAAAATTGTGCATCATTTAGGAAAACTGGGTTATCTCGAAACCATTCGCGGTAAGATGGGCGGTTTTCGCTTAGGCAAACCTGCGAGTGAGATTAATCTTGGTCTATTAGTGAGAGCACTAGAAAACTCTTTGGCGCCGATAGATTGCAGTAAACCTTACTGTCGATTTAGTCCTGCGTGTCAGTTGAAGGGCGTATTAGCACAGGCGGTTGCTGCTTATTTAAATGTGCTCGATCAATATAGCCTGCAGGATATAGTCAGTAATAGTGATGATCTGCTGGCTTTGTTACCGGATATGTCTATTTCAGTCTTACAGTTGGATTAGTAGGTTCCCTATGGACTAAGTCGATAGGGAGTAGCTTTGATGTGGGTACCAACTCGATTCCTTCAGCCTTGAGACGCGCTAGATTATCCCTTAAGAAACGGATCGTTTCAGGATGTGGATGGGCAATTGCAACAAGATTTCCTTGAATATGCGCTTGTTCTACCATGAGATTAAATTGTTTTTCTAGGGCCGATTTACTCAGATTATTATCGAGAAAGAGTTGGCGTTTTAATGTTGGGACGCTTAGCAGCTCCGCCTTATCCCTCGCCCGTGAAAACTGGGTTGTCATGCTATCGACAAAATATAGTTGCTTCTGTTTTAAACTCTCCATAACCCAGTGCATAGGCTCATCCAGTTGAGTCAGTAAACTCCCCATATGATTATTCATGCCCTTAGCAAAGGGAACACTGGCGATTGCATCTAGCACTTTGGTGCGGATTTGCGCTTCGTTCATCGTGCTTGTTAAGCCACCTGGGCCTAATGCTTTACCGTTTAACGCCTCCATGGGGAGATGAAGCATGATTTCATGGCCCTTTGCATGCCCCGCTTTTGCTAGCTGTTTGCTAAGTGGTGTGTGCGGCAAGACGGATAAGGTCACAGTGCTAGGCAGGGTGAGCACTGCTTCATCGGTGTGACGGTAACCTATGTCATCAATAATCAGCGCAAGTTGTGCTGCATAACACGGGGTAATGTAGAGGGCTAAGAAGGCCAAAGAGTAGAATAGGCGCACTGTTTCTGCTTATTAGTCATGGTGTTGTATCCAAGCAATTGCCGAAGTGACTATATGGTCTTGGGTTACATCTTCACGTGCTGATAGGGCATCGATTATAGCCATATTCTCTTCATTGGAGCCAGTTGGATTAGTAATTTTAATGTCTGGTTCGATACCAATATCGTGAATGTTTTCTCCTTTGGGGGTGTTGTATTGAGCTATGGTCAGCTTAATCGCGTTACCGTCGTTGAGGATGGGGATTAGGCTTTGGACTGTGCCTTTACCAAAGCTGGTTTCACCTAGAAGCTTAGCGCGGCCGTTATCCTGCAATGCGGCGGCGAGCACTTCGGACGCCGAAGCCGAGCCTTTGTTGATTAGCACTAACATAGGCACATTGGTCAGCATGGTTTGTGGTGAGGCGTAATAATCTGAATTGGCATCGAAAAACCGTCCACTAGTCGAAACAATGCGCCCCTTGGCGAGAAAGAGATCGGCAATTTTGATGGCTTGATCGAGTAACCCACCGGGATTATTCCGTAGGTCGAGAATAAGCCCACTTAGGGGGATGGTTTGCCATTGGTTAAGCGAGCGGATCATCTCAGTGGTGGAGTTCTCTTGAAAGCTGCTGAGTCTGATATAGCCGATATTACCTTGCAGTAATTTACTCGAAACCGAGTGGATCGTGATGGTGCTTGGAGTGAGTGACACCTCAAACTCGGCGCTGTCATTGTGGTGTTTAAGTGTGAGGCTGATGCTTTGTTTTTTCAAACTATACTGTTTGATTTCATTGAGAATATCCGCCAGGTTGGTTTTTGTGGCAGGCTTATTATTCAGCTTGATAATAGTGTCACCGGCTTGGATGCCAGCCTGTTCTGCGGGGGAGTTTGCAAAGGGAGCGATAACGCTGATCCGATCTTTATCGCTGGCGACCTCAAAGCCAAAACCAAAATATTCCCCTCGATTGGCGTCTTTTAGATCAAGCAAATCTTGATGGTTTAAGAAGCTAGAGTAGGGGTCTAAATGTTCAAAAATTCCCTTGATGGCGGCTTGGACTAACTCATCCTTAGAGACGGTTTTAACATAGTAGGTTTCGACCGTTTCAAGCACATCCTGTAATAGTGGGTAATCGAAGTCGCTTCGATATGACTTGGCGTGTTCTTGACTGGAGAGGCTAATGGACAGGCCTAAGCTTAGGCCGAGTCCAAGGCAGACGATATTGCGAATTAGATGTTTCATGGCCGTCCCCTGTAATGATGGGGGCGGCCATGTTAGCGACAGTACTGATTAACGACAGTACTTGGCTGGATCGACGGCTTGCCCCTTATACCTTATTTCAAAGTATAGGCCAGGCTCTGTCTGTCCACCCGAACGTCCGACTAAAGCAATTGCATCGCCGCTCTTGACCATCTCACCAGGGCTTTTCAGTAGGGCTTGTGCATGGCCGTAGAGGCTCATATAACCTTTACCATGGTCGATCACCATTACCATACCAAAGCCTTTTAGCCAGTCGGCGTAGATCACTTTACCACCTGAAATCGCTCGAATATTTTGCCCTTCTGGCGCCGATAACATAGTGCCTTTCCACACCACTTGGCCCGAGCGCGGGCTGCCAAAGCTGGCGCTGACTCGGCCTTTCGTCGGCCATTTAAGCTTGCCGCTTTGCTTACCAAAACCTTCCATTGAAGGATTGTCTTTCATTGCCCGTAGAGCCTGTTCGACAACCCGTTTTAAGCTCGCCTCTTCAATTTGCAGTTGTTCGAGTTCAGCACCTTTAGTGTTGAGTGTGCGCTGCAGTTCTTTAAGGGTCTGTTGACGTTGGTTTTGTTCTTGGCTCAAGCGCTTAGATTGCACTTGTTGCTCGGCAATCAGCTTAGTGAGTTGTTGTTGCTTGCTGGTTTGTGAGGCTTTAATGTCATCAAGCTCGGTAAGCGTCTGTTTTAATTCATTGATTGACTTCATCCGGGCTTTGTTTAGATATTGATAATAAGCCAGCATGCGCTCAATGGTGGCGGGACTTTGCTGGTTGAGCATCATCTTAGTGTAATCGTGATTACCCGCTAAATAAGCGCTAGAAAGTTGTTTTGAAAGCGTATTTTGCTGGCTTACCTTAAGAACTTCCAACTCTTCTTGCCGCTGCTTAAGTTCGGCAAGTTTAGTGTCTATTTGCGCTAGGCTGTTTTTGGTGGTGTTGACTTTTTTGGCGGCCGCCGCTATCGCCTCTTCATCGCTTCGCAGCAATGACAGTAATTTTTCCCGTTGCTTACTGGTGTTTTTAAGCGCGCTTTGTTGTTTATTTATTTGCGCTTGGATTGATTTCAACTCGGACTGACGCTTCTGCAAATCAGAAGCGTTAGCCGAAAAAGATAACATCATAAAGCCAGCAAGAATGCTGGCTTTAACAAGGAGTCGAGTGCTCACTAGGTAACAATTACTCTTTAATGTGGATTAATGGCTTACCCGTCATCTCTGCGGGAATGGCTTCGCCCAGTAGATGCAGAATCGTCGGTGCGATATCGCTCAGTTTGCCACCTTCATCTATGGTCGCGTCGCGGCCCACAAACAAAAAGGGCACGAGTTCACTGGTGTGAGCCGTATGGGCTTGACCTGTGGTTTCGTCTGTCATTTGTTCTGCGTTGCCGTGGTCAGCGGTAATAATACATTCGCCGCCGACTTTAGCCAGTGCTTCAACCACGCGGCCGATACAGGCATCGACAGCTTCGCAGGCTTTAACCGCCGCATCGAAGTTGCCCGTGTGGCCAACCATATCGCCATTGGGGTAGTTACAGATGATCACATCGTACTTGGTCGATTCAATCGCGGCCACGAGTTTGTCGGTCAGTTCGGTTGAACTCATCTCTGGCTGTAGATCGTAAGTCGCCACTTTAGGTGATTGAATTAAAATTCGGTCTTCACCCTCGAATGGCTCTTCCTTACCGCCGTTGAAGAAGAAAGTCACATGGGCGTACTTTTCAGTTTCAGAGATCCGCAGTTGAGTGCGACCTTGTTTCTGTAGCACTTCACCTAGAGTATTCACTAAGTTTTCAGATGGATAGGCAATCGGCGCCTTAATATCTGCCGCATATTCAGTCAGGGTAACAAAGTGCATTTTCGGCACGACAGCACGTTCGAAACCGTCAAAGTCAGGGTTGATAAAGCTGCGGGTGATCTGGCGGGCACGGTCGGCGCGGAAATTCATAAATATCAGCGCGTCGCCATCTTGCAAGGTTGCAACTTGGCCGTCTGTATCTGTGATTGCCGATGAAGACACAAACTCGTCGTTCTCATCGCGGGCGTAGGCCGCTTCTAGTGCGGTGACCGCATTGTCGTATTGGAATTTTGATTTGCCTTGGGTGATCAGATCGTAGGCTTGCGACACGCGGTCCCAACGATTATCGCGGTCCATTGCAAAGTAACGGCCGATAATCGATGCCACGCGACCATGGCCTAATGTAGTAAACAGATCATCAAAATGGCTTAAACTGCCCTTAGCGCTACGGGGAGGAGTATCGCGGCCGTCTAAAAAGGCGTGTAAATATACTTTGGTTGCTCCGCGAGCCACGGCCATACGGCACATAGCTTCGATATGCTCTTCATGGCTGTGAACACCGCCGGGAGAAAGCAGACCCATAATGTGCACTGCGCCATTGGTTTTAATCGCTGAGTCTACCGCATCGCATAGGGCTGGGTTTTTCTCAAACTCATGGTCGCTAATCGCTTTACTGATACGAGTGAGTTCTTGATACACGATACGGCCGGAGCCTAGATTGATGTGGCCTACTTCAGAGTTACCCATCTGGCCATCGGGCAAACCTACATCTAAACCAGAACCAGAAATTAAACCGTGGGCGTATTGGTCATTGAGGCGGTCGAGTACTGGAGTCTTAGCGTGGAAAATGGCATTCATATGCGTATTTTCACGGTAGCCCCAGCCATCGAGGATCAACAACGCGATTGGACGTTTAGTTGTCGTCATGGTGTTACCTTTAAGTTTTAAAGAAGCGATAGAAATCTGAAATTGGTCAAATATTACTACGTAAGCGGGGTACGAAAAAGCGCTTTACCTAGATTAAGGTTATCGAATCACTAATTCAGCGGATTATGTGAGTGTAGAGAGAACGTCCATAGGGTTGGGCTTAAACTGTGTTCTCGAACTGTGACTAAACTGCTGCAATCTGCCAAGGCAATGGGTATACTCTGTGCCCTTATCGAATTTTCGCCATTTATACGGGCTGTAATCATGCAAGAATATATCGAATTTTTTAAAGCTCACTCTATGTTAAGTCTGGCTTGGGTGGGATTATTTATCGTGCTTGTGATCAGCGTGATCAAATCGAGCCTCTCTAAAATCAAAAATATTACTCACCAAGAATTAACCATTATGGTGAACAGACAGGACGCAAAAGTGGTTGATGTGCGTTCGAGCGACGAGTTCCGTAAGGGTCACATTGTTGATGCGCTTAACGTTACACTCGCGGATATCAAAAATAATCAGACTTCTGCCCTTGAAAAGTTTAAAGCCAGTCCCATTATACTTGTATGCAATGCTGGCATGACCTCGTCTCAAGCGGCTCAGCTTTTAAGCAAACAGGGTTTTGAGAATCTGTATAACTTAAAAGGTGGTATGGGTGAATGGCAGGCAGCGAATATGCCTGTTTCAAAAAGCAAAAGATAAGTTGTCAGCGGCAGTTATGATTTGTACTGCAACAGTCTTCTTGACGATGCAGCAATAGAGTCATCATTGTTTGGCATACTGATCCTGCGGTCGCTAAGGGCTTAGATTAAGTTTTTAGACTCGTTAGAAAGAAACACTCTAGGGTTAAATATTGGGATGGCACTGGATTGATACAGGCCTCTAACCCCAAAGCCCGAGCTAAATAGACATATAAGTCAGCCTTCAACGAAAAGCTGGCACAACATTGATAGGATAGGTAGGAAATTATGGCTGAAGTAGCAAACAACGAACAACAAGCCCCACAATTCAATATTCAACGTGTTTACACTAAAGATGTTTCTTTTGAAACGCCTAACAGCCCAGCGGTATTCCAAAAAGAATGGAATCCAGAAGTGAAGTTAGATTTAGACACGCGCAGCGCTAAATTAGCCGATGACGTATACGAAGTCGTACTGTCTCTGACTGTGACTGCACAAAACGGTGGCGATACCGCTTTCCTATGTGAAGTACAACAAGCGGGTATCTTCTCTATCGCTGGTTTAACTGAGCCACAATTAGCACATTCATTAGGTGCATATTGCCCTAACATCCTGTTCCCATATGCCCGTGAAGCGGTGGGTAGCTTAGTGGGTCGTGGTACTTTCCCACAACTGAACCTGGCACCAGTAAACTTCGACGCGCTGTTTGCCCAATACGTGCAACAACGTCAAGCCGCTGCAACTGCACCCGCAGCCGAAGAAGCAAACGCTTAATTACATGAAAAACTCTGCCGACATCACGGTATTAGGGGCGGGCTCATATGGCACCGCCCTTGCCATCTCTTTAGCCAGCAATGGTCATAAGACCTTGTTATGGGGGCACGATCCTGTCCACATGCAAACGCTCGCTCAAGACAAGTGCAACCAAGCGTTTTTGCCTGGTATTGCGTTCCCGGATTGTTTACAGATCGAAGCCGATTTAGCCAAAGCCTTAGCCGCCAGTAACAATGTGTTAGTGGTGGTGCCAAGCCATGTGTTTGGTACTGTGCTTGAGCAAGCTAAACCTTTGCTGCGTAGCGATGCGCGCATCGTCTGGGCAACCAAGGGGCTCGAGCCTGAAACGGGGCGGCTACTGCAAGATGTAGCCCGTGATGTATTAGGTGAGCAATATCCGCTGGCGGTGTTATCTGGGCCGACCTTCGCTAAAGAACTTGCCATGGGTTTACCTACGGCTATTTCGGTTGCGGGCACTTGTCCACAGTTCACCAACGATCTTGTCGAGTTGCTACACAGCCCTAAACGTCTACGGGTTTACGCTAATGACGACTTTACGGGTTTGCAACTGGGCGGCGCGGTAAAGAACGTCATCGCCATTGGTGCGGGCATGTCCGACGGTATCGGCTTTGGAGCCAATGCTAGAACGGCCTTAATCACCCGTGGTTTAGTCGAATTGACGCGTTTAGGCGAAGCCTTAGGTGCCAATGCGGCTACCTTTATGGGAATGGCGGGGTTAGGCGACCTAGTGTTGACTTGCACCGACAACCAATCACGTAATCGCCGCTTCGGTTTAGCCTTAGGTAAAGGTTGCGATGTAGATACCGCACAGGCCGAAATCGGCCAAGTGGTTGAAGGTTATCGCAATACTAAAGAAGTCTTTACCCTTGCTAAACGCCTTGGGGTTGAAATGCCAATCACTGAGCAAATCTACCAAGTCCTGTATCAAGGTAAAGCTCCGGTTGATGCCGCTAAAGAGTTGCTCAGCAGAGAAAAGAAATCAGAAACGCCCGCGCAATAAACTGCGCTCCGTGCTGCTGAATAAAACAAAGGGTGCTAAAATAGCGCCCTTTTTTGTACCTAGCGTTTGAGCTTATCCTTGCTCCGTTTAGCTGTTGCATGATTTGCCTGCTAAATGTTCGCGAATCAAATACCAATCAATTTATCTGTGTGGAGTAAGAGCGTGAAACATCATGATGTCATTATTATCGGAGCCGGCGCCGCAGGATTAATGTGTGCAGCGACCGCAGGTTACCGAGGCCGTGATGTACTGGTACTCGACAATGCCAAGCAAGCTGGGCGTAAAATCCTCATCAGCGGTGGCGGGCGTTGTAACTTTACCAACCTTAAAGTCGAGCCAGCTAACTTCCTCTGTGGCAATCCCCACTTTGTTAAGTCGGCACTCGCGCGTTATCCCTCTCAGCAGTTTATTGAGTTGGTCGAGCGTCACGGCATTGAATACCACGAACGCGATCACGGCCAATTGTTCTGTAATGACTCGGCTAAAGAGATAGTCACTATGCTGCTGACCGAATGTGAGTGGGCAGGTGTGAGTATCAAACTGCGCACCGATATTCTGGCCGTTAAAAAGACTGAGGCAGGGCGCTTTGAGCTAAATACTTCAAATGGCGAGTTAAGTTGTGACTCCTTAGTGATCGCCACCGGCGGTTTGTCTATGCCAAAACTCGGCGCCACACCCTACGGCTATCAATTGGCCGAGCAGTTTGGGCTTAAGGTATTGCCAACCCTCGCGGGTCTGGTGCCTTTTACTTGGCATAGTGAAGATAAAATTCGCTTCGAACCGCTGTCGGGCATTGCCGTACCGAGCCGTATTACCGCCAAAGATGGTACCGCCTTTAGCGAAGCCTTGCTCTTTACCCACAGAGGCTTATCTGGCCCTGCTATTTTGCAGATTTCCAACTATTGGAAAGCGGGCGAAACCATAGAAATCAATCTATTACCCAATATGGATGCCGCGCAGGCTTTAGAGCAACAACTGGCCGCACATCCTAAACAGAGTCTGCGTAATACCTTAAGCCAGTGGTTACCGAAGCGGTTGGTGGAAGTGTTATTCGATGAGGCTTTACTCAACAAAGCCTTAAATCAGCTTGTCCATGCAGAGCGCGCCAAGTTAGTCGACGATCTGCACCGCTGGACAGTCTTAATGAATGGCACCGAAGGCTACCGCACAGCCGAAGTGACTCTCGGCGGCGTGGATACCCATGAACTGTCCTCCAAAACCATGGAAGCCATAAAAGTCCCCGGCCTGTTTTTTATTGGCGAAGTGATGGACGTAAGTGGTTGGTTAGGTGGGTTTAATTTTCAATGGGCTTGGGCATCCGGCGTCGCCGCTGGAAAGGCGGTTTAGTCTTGTGTAGAGACAATAAAGTTTGCCCGTAGTGATGTTTGATACTATGCTTTCTATATGAAATACATCAGGAAATTTTATGTCACGCGGAAGAAAGCTTGAATCTTTGCCAGATTATCAACGAGCCTTAAAAAATAAGTATGGAATTGGGCAAGGTTCCGATTATAAGCCGTGGCTGAGAATTCAGGATGTGAAAAGTCATGGTACTAGATCGATAATTTTAGGAAGAAAGTCTCAGAGAAGTCATCATATGATGTCCTCAATTGAGAGTGAGTTTTTCTATTTAGCTGAGTTCTCCGACAGTGTCGTTGATATAAGAGAGCAGTTTCCAATTTTACCTCTCAACTACACGCAGAAAGTGGCGAGAATGTTGGGTGTTAAGCACCCTATCCATCCCAAAACTAAAGAACCTATCATTATGACAACAGATCAGTTGCTTACGATTGATTCTACTCAAGGTATTTCATATCACGCAGTTTCTGTTAAACCTGAAACTGAATCTGATAAACAACGAGTGCTTGAAAAGATTGATATTGAAAGAGTTTGTTGGGAACTGCTTGGAGTTAGGTTTAGCTACTTCACTGGCAATGAGTTAACTAAAGTACAAAGTCGTAATCTTGATTGGGCAACAGCCCCGTTTCGTGAAAATCCAACGTTTTTTTCTGATGGACAGATAAATAGCGCATTAACTGTTATAAATGTTGGCCAGTTTTTTTTCGAAGATCTTTGTCATAAATTGATCTCTATGAATATAGCTTCACATGATGAGGCTCAATTACTTATTCGTTACTTAATTGCAGATAAGTTCATTGATGTGGATTTATCATCATATATTCCTGAACTAGGGATTTTAGATATTAAATCGATTGCAGATATGCAAAGAGGGCGTAGTGAATGCAATTTCCTAGAAACAGTGTTTGGGAGTTAAAAGGCTCTGATTTAGCTGAAGATGGTTTATACCGTGTTTTAGACATTATGCACGATGTTGCATCTGTCGTCCTATTCTCGCTTAATAACGAATCGCCAACCTCCCGGCCTTTGGTTTTTTCTATGGAAGCATTTATTGAACATATAAAAAGTAAGAAAGCCAAAAAATCGGATTTTACTTTACCAAGTTTTCTTTTGGTCGCAGAAGAGAATATTCCAGAGGAACATATTGCCCGTAGAGATAAAAACTATGGACTTATTGAAAATATTGTTTCAGATCGGGCTTTTGTTTTTGATTACGCGACGAAAAAACGTGTTCCACATCTTGCAGAGTATGCAAAAAAAGTAGATATCGATCGTAAAGCATTATCCCGACTTTTATCGCAATATTGGCGTTACGGTCAGGAGAAAATGGCTCTTCTTCCAGCATTTTCTAAAAGTGGCGGTTCGGGAAAGGATAGGATACCAACAGACAAGCCACTCGGCGCACCTAAACAACCAAGAACCGTGGCGGTAGAAAGAGCAGTTAAATACATAATCACTGATATCGACAAAAGTAAGTTTAAGAAAGCACTTAAAAAGTACTATCTAAATCAGAATCGTTTGACATTATCAAAAACCTATAACTATATGTTAATAGATAGTTATGCAGATGAGGTGCGCATTGCTAATGCGTGTGGTAAACCGCCTGCTGTACCAACGCTTAAACAGTTTAGCTATTGGTCAAAGAAAAAATTTAGCCAAGATGAGTTAATTAAGGGCAGGACAACAGAAAATGATCACCTCAGGAATAAAAGAGGTTTATTAGGGAGTGTCATTCAGGATAGCAATTTACCAGGAACTCACTTTGAGATCGATGCAACAGTCGCAGATGTTCACATTGTTTCTGAATTGGGTGTGCAGCATATATTAGGTAGACCAACAATTTACATTGTTATCGACAGAGCTAGCCGGATGATTGTTGGTATGCATGTATCACTCTTCCATGCTTCTTGGCGTGCAGCTAGACAAGCATTATCAAATAGTTTTTTACCTAAATCTCGTTATTGCAAAGAGTTTGGTGTAGATATCGATGATTCAGAATGGCCTTGCTCACATATACCAAAGGAACTCGTTTGCGATAATGGCGAGATGATTGGCTTACAGCCTAAGTCTGCACTCAATCCGATGACTAAGCTTTCTTTTACTCCCCCTTACAGACCGGACCGTAAAGGAGTGGTTGAGAAACGTTTTGATATTTTAAATAAAGAAGTTATTCATGAATTATTGGGGACTACGAGAGGTGGTGATATTGTCAGAGGTAGTCGAGACCCAAGAAAGGATGCTATCTACACTTTAAAAGAAGTTACTACTGAAATAATAAATGCCATTCTAGAGCATAATAGATCTATTTTTAATGACTTAGCTTTTTCAAGTCCATTACTTGTCGAAAATGACTTATCACCAACCCCTATCAATTATTGGAAGATTCATCTTGCTAAGCACAGACATGAACTTCAAGCTGCACGACCTGATGAGGTTATAGCTCGTTTACTACCTCCTGCGGAAGCCAGTATGACACGCAGTGGTATACATTTTAACGGGTTGTATTATTCATGTTCAGAAGTTGAAGAGCGAAATTTAGCATCAGTTGCTCGGTCATCAGGTCAATGGCGATTAGAAGCACGTATTGATGAGAATACTACAAACCACATTTATGTGAGACTAGATAAAAATCATGACTTTACACTATGTCACATACTACCTCGTAGCCGCATGTTCAAAGATAAATCGATGCATGAGTCTGATTTTATGCAAGACTGGCTAGACTCAAAAAAAGAGTTAGTTCCTATAAATGTAGCATCTATTGATGATCACAAAAATCGTCAACAGATGACTAAAAATGCTAAAGAACGAAGTAAGAACTTTGAAAAAGTAACATTTGCTGAGAAAACGAAAAATGTCCGCCAACACCGCAAAGATGAGCAAAAAGCAACAACCAATGTGCTCGAGACAGAAACAAAGAGACAAGACGTTATCAATTCTACGTCATCAAACGAAATAGTCAGTAAGGTCGTGTTTCTGCCAGTTGGCAGAAAAAGAAAAATAAAAGGAACTCCATCATGATAACGACTAAAGCAATTTACCATGATTGTAGTGGCACACTGAATTTGGCCACCTAATAAGAAATGTTATGATCTCACTCATAACCCATTTAGGTGACAACATGAATAAAAGTAAACGTGCACGATATAGCGCTGCCATTAAGCTTGAAACCGCTCAATTAGTCGTTGATCAAGGCTACACACAAGAAGCGGCCGCAAAAGCCATGAACGTGGGTAAATCAACAGTCAGTAAGTGGGTAACACAGCTTCAAATCGAGCGCCAAGGCCTTGCTCCTAAAGCCTCACCTATGACACCTGAGCAGATTGAAATCAGGGCACTTAAACGTGAAATTGAACGGATTAATCTCGAGAAAGAAATCCTAAAAAAGGCTACCGCTCTATTGATGTCGGACTCGCTGAACAATTCTCGATAATCGAGAAACTCAATCAGAGCAACAAATACCCTATTTCAGTGATATGCCACGTATTCAACGTGAACCGGAGCAGTTACCGTTATTGGATGAGCCGCGAGCTTGTGGTGACACCAGAACAGCGACTTTTAGGTAAGCGTTCATTTTAGGACGTATTGACGCCTTGCAGATTTCTGCCAACCAACCTGACTAAACGTCTTTCATGATCTGTACCAGTCCTGGTGGCATTTTCCACTGGCGATTATCGTCACTGACCACCACCACCGATTTCTTGTTAATTTTGATGACCACGCCGAATACCTGCCCCTCTTTGGCCTTGAAGTGCACTTTTTGGCCTAAGCGTAACTGACTCAGGACATTAATATCGTTTTGCAAACGCAAGTACTCAATCCGTTTCCAGACAAGCTCGTTCAGCTCGTGTAATTCGTCTAAGGTTAGGTCTTCTATGCGCATATCGCCTCCGTCTGGAGGCTATTCTACCGAAGTGGCGGGTAAAGCAAAGAGGTCTATCTAGCGTCAATTATCTTGGCCGGTTTTCCGACAATTATCTTGGCCGGTTGATACCGAATTTTAATCGCCCTTACTCAGGGCCGTTTTACGACGATAACTTTCACCTTCGCAGTGAATAATCGT